>JAGAEK010000142.1 GCA_017828835.1 Oscillospiraceae bacterium
CTTCTTTCAAAGCTGTTCCGCGTGGAACTTCGACCCAGCATTGTGGATACTCCGCTCGTCTTCTGGTTTACCGCGTTGCTTTCGACCGGTCTTAAAAACGGTTTGTTCATCTACATTTACATGCAGTTCTTCAAAGGTCTTCCCAAGGAGCTCGAAGAGGCGGCGTGGATGGACGGCGCGGGTCCGTGGAAAACGTTTTTACGTATCGTTTTACCGTCCTCGGGCGCGGCTGCTGTAACCGTTTTGGTGTTTGCGGTCGTTTGGTACTGGAACGATTTTTATCAGGCGCAGATTTATCTTTCGGGCAGTTTCCCTATAAGCGTGGTACTGGCAAACTTCAAGAGCAACCTTACTTCCGAAATAACCAAGCAGTTCTCTTTCTCGCTCGGCTCGCTGATAATCACAAGCGCGTTCCTGTCAATACTTCCGTTGCTTGCATACTTTTTGGTAATGCAGCGGAAATTTGTTCAAAGTATATCCACCTGCGGTATCGTAGGTTAGAATAATAGGAGGAAAATAAAATGAAAAACTATCTGATCAAACTTTTGTGTCTGGTACTGTGCCTGGCATTGTTGCTTTCGTTCGCGGCGTGCAACAAAAGCAATACGTCATCCTTCAACTTAGGCGATGACGAGGTGCAGGATGTTGACGGTGACGAAGACGGCGGCAACACAGATACCGACGACGGCAACACCGGTAATTCGACTGTTGATATTCCGGACGATGTGGGCAACAATACCAAAACCGAGAAGCCTGCTGCGGTTGCCAATGCGGATTCTCTTTCGTGGAACGATCTTGTCGCAAAAATGCCCGCTTCTCTTCGCGGCTCGACCTTCACCGTTCTTTCGTGGAACCCCGTGACCGACGTTACCGACGCCGACAAGGTCGTAAAGCAGTTTGAAAACCAGACCGGCATAAAGGTAAAATGGAATCAGGAAAGCTATGATACATACGAAACCAAAATCGCGGCTCTTATAAACGCGAATAAATCTCCCGACCTTATTCGTTATATCGTACCTTCGCCGGCGAGAATGTATCTTTGCCAGGATCTTGAAACCGCTACCGGTTTTGATTTCAAAGGCGATATATGGGACAGTCGCGCAACGTCTTCCTATTCTTACAAGGGCAAAATTTACGGCGCAGCTATGAAGAATTCGCTTAACCAGCAGCCCACCGCGGTTTTATACCGTCCTTCAATGATCAAGAGATATAAGCTTGAGGATCCGTATAAACTCTGGAAAGAGGGCAAATGGACCTACGATAAGTTTAAAGAGATCTGCGTAGACTATAAGGAAGCTACCGAAAAACCCGCATGGATGACTTCCTGCTGGCTCGATTATCTCTGGCTTAACGATATTGATCTTATCACGTTTGACGGGTCAAAATATAAAAACAATCTGTCCGACCCGAAGGTCGTCACCGGCTTGCAGGAAATCATCCGTTGCCGCAGCGAGATATGCCCCGAGGCGATGGGTACGGGCGATTTAATTACAAACGGCACGTATCTTTTCTATACGGATAACATACTCGCTTGCCGTACTACCGACTTCCATTTCACCGAACTGAAATCTAAAAACGATCTTGAAGCGGTACCTTTCCCGACTCAGCCCGGCAAGACTTATTACACCAACTTCCAGGAGTTTGAGGCGTACGGAGTACCGAAGGGCGCTACCAACGGTGCCGCGGCGTATTACTTCCTGCGTTGCTACCTGAATGCGGATAACTATAACGAAAGCACTTTCTTCTGCAGTACGCAGGTACTTGAGACTTATAAATACCTTATGAGTCAGAAAAACTACAACTTTAACGTTGACCGCCGTATTACCGATGCCGCAGGCCTCCAGAACGGCGGACTCCATACAATGATCAGGACCGGCGAGATCACGCAGGCTCAGGTCAAGACCAAGCTCGATTCGCTTTCACCCTTCTTTGATAAAGCGGTTAAGCAGGCAAACGATACCCTTGCAAAATTCAAGTAATAAAACTATTTCCCTATGCCTCCCTCGTAAAAGAGGGAGGCGCGGGCGCATAAACTCTTCCGGTGCAAGCCGGATACCGCTATTTAATTACGTTCGCTAAAATGCGAACACATTTTGCGGCCAAGCCGCCAAAGGAGCACTGAATGAAAAAACTAATTGCGTTGCTGCTATCCGTATGTCTTTTTGCCGTCTGCTGCGGATGCGATCTGTTCGGCGGAGATTCGCCCGATAATACGTCGTCGAACAAAGCTTCTTCGACTGAGTCGAATGATAACTCTTCAACTGATAACAGTGACGATACCGATTCAAGTGACGATGACGTTTCCGAGACTTCGAGCAGTGTAAAGAGAGGTACTGTGAATTTAAGCGGCGACTCCTCCAATTCGTATTTAGTACCTGATGACGAGGATGATTATTCCAATAATGAGCAGGTTGTTGAGCAGGGAACTTCCACTCCTACGCTTGAAACCGCTTGGGATAAAATGACTTTGTCTCATCTGAAAACGAGCACTGATGCGAAAGCCGAGACTATGCGCAAAAACGTAATAA
>JAGAEK010000143.1 GCA_017828835.1 Oscillospiraceae bacterium
AATCTGTCCTTTATCTCTTTGATTATCCTTCCGCCTATCAGTTCTTCTGTCTGACTGATCTTCAGTTCATCAAGAAATTTCAATGCGCCGTCTATCGACATCTTCGTAAAAGCGCTTATATTTATTCCTCCGACCGTTACGGCAAGCGACTCCTTTTTCAGCCTCTCGCCCTTGCACTCCGGACACTCTATCCCGCTCATATATTCGGAGAGCTCCTGCCTCATCCATTCGCTGTTCGTCTCTCTGAATCTGCGCTCGAGATTGTTTATCACACCCTCAAACTCGGTCTTATACACACCGCTCCCGTTCTCGGTCTCTCTGACCAGCGTCAGTTTCTTTCCTTTGCTTCCGAAAAGTATTACTTCCATAATGTCCCGCGGCAGCTCCTTTATCGGAGTGTCGAGCGATACGTTATACTCTTTCGCTATCGCGTCGTAATACATCTTCGCTATCCCGCCGTCGGCATAATACCATCCGCTCGCTCTTATCGCGCCTTCACGTATCGAGCGGTTTTGGTTCGGTATCACAAGCGCGGGATCGATCTTCAGAAAATCGCCCAAACCGGTGCATTTCGGGCAGGCGCCGAACGGATTGTTGAACGAAAACATCCTCGGCTCAAGCTCGTCTATGCTTATTCCGTGCTCGGGGCAGGCATAATTCTGAGAAAATACCGTCTCTTCTCCGTCTGCGTCAACTTTGACGATACCTCCGGTGAGCGACGACGCGGTTTCGATCGAATCGCTTAACCTCGCTTCTATTTCCGGCTTCACGATTATTCTGTCAACAACTATATCGATATTATGTTTTTTGTTTTTATCCATATCGATATCTTCGGAAAGATCATACGTTACACCGTCGATCTTTACCCTGACGTATCCGGATTTTCTAGCCGACGCAAGCTCTTTTTTATATTCGCCTTTCCGTCCGCGTACTATCGGCGCGAGTATCTGCGCTTTCGTTCCCTCCGGCAGCTTCATTATCTTGTCGACTATCTGGTCCACCGTCTGCTGCTTTATCTCTTTGCCGCAGACAGGACAGTGAGGTATTCCTATCCTCGCATAAAGCAGACGAAGATAATCGTAGATCTCCGTTACGGTCCCGACAGTAGACCTCGGGTTTTTCGACGTTGTTTTCTGGTCTATCGAAATAGCCGGTGACAGCCCTTCAATACTGTCGACGTCAGGCTTGTCCATCTGACCCAAAAATTGTCTCGCGTAAGATGAAAGGCTCTCGACGTACCTTCTCTGTCCGTCTGCAAAAATCGTATCGAACGCAAGCGTACTTTTACCGGAACCGGACAACCCCGTGAACACTATCATCTTGTCCCGAGGCAAAGTCAGATTTATATTTTTTAAATTGTGTTCTCTTGCCCCTTTGATAACGATTTTATCTATTCCCATATTTTCAGCCCTCGTTCAGTTTTTTTATTCTGTCTCTCAAATATGCCGCGTGTTCGAATTCAAGAAGCTTTGCCGCATTTTTCATCTCGACCGTCAGCCGTTTTATCAATTCCTGACGCTCGCGTGCGGTCATCCGCTTTTTGTTCGGCTCTTCTTCTCTCTTTGATATCTCTATTATTTCTCTTATATCTTTCTTGACCGTTTTGGGTATTATACCGTGCCGCTCGTTATATTCTTTCTGTATACTGCGGCGCCTCAATGTTTCCTTTATAGCACGCTCCATCGAATCGGTAACGCTGTCGGCATACATTATTACCTTTCCTTCCGTATTTCTCGCCGCCCGGCCTATCGTTTGTATCAACGACGTTTCCGATCGCAAAAAACCTTCCTTATCCGCGTCAAGTATCGCAACGAGCGACACCTCAGGCATATCCAGTCCCTCGCGAAGGAGATTTATTCCGACCAGCGCGTCGAATTCTCCCATCCGCAGATCTCTTATCAATTCCATACGCTCGATAGTATCTATTTCATGATGCATATATCTGACCCTTATCCCGAGTCCCGCCAGATATTCCGTCAGATTTTCCGCCATCTTTTTGGTGAGAGTCGTTATCAGTGTCCTCTCGCCTTTTTTTGCCCTCTCGTTGATTTCGGAAACCAGATCCTCTATCTGTCCCTCAACCGGCTTTACCTCAATCTCGGGATCAAGTATACCTGTCGGACGTATCACCTGCTCCGCGATATTTTTGCTGCGCTCCCGTTCAAACGGTCCGGGTGTCGCGCTTACGTATATGACCTGATTTATTTTGCTTTCAAATTCATCAAAATTGAGCGGTCTGTTATCAAACGCCGACGGCAGACGGAAACCGTAATCTATAAGGCTCTTCTTTCTCGAATAATCTCCGCCGTACATTCCTCTCGTTTGAGGTACCGTAACGTGAGACTCGTCTATAAACATAAGAAAATCTTTCGGAAAATAATCCAAAAGCGTAAACGGCGAGCTTCCCGGCTCTCTTCCGGAAAGTATACGCGAATAATTCTCTATCCCCTTACAGAAGCCCGCTTCCGTCAGCATTTCTATATCGTAATTCGTCCTCTCCGCAATACGCTGCGCTTCGATCAGCTTTCCGTTATCATGATAGAATTTAACTCTCTCATCGCATTCTTCCCTTATGACGTCTATTGCTTTCGCCATCTTTTCACGCGGTATGATATAGTGAGACGCCGGGTATATCGCGACGTGGGAAAGCCGCGCTATGACCTTTACCGTAACGCTCTCGATC
>JAGAEK010000015.1 GCA_017828835.1 Oscillospiraceae bacterium
GATGTCGCTGACAGGAACCCTGAGGATCGCAGGATAATGACGCCGGCGCTTCCGCTTGTACCGGTAAGCAAGTGCATGGCAGGCGCATCGGTACTTCGTCGGCTTTGACAACGATCGGAAGTTCTTTGATCTCGCCTTCCGTAATTTGCGAGAAGAGGTTGTCGAGAGTAACCTTTTGAACGGACTGGAACTGTTCTTCTTTTGCATTGAATTTGCGTTGATCGGCAAGTTCTCTTGCAAGGCGTTCGTCGGAAACCGCGTTGAACGAATCTCCTGCGGAGGGAACGTCGTCAAGACCGGTGATTTCGACCGGGACCGAAGGTCCGGCGGAAGTTATACGTTTTCCTGTGTCGTCGAGCATAACTCTGATTTTACCGACGCAGGAACCGGCGATAACGATATCGCCGAGTTTAAGAGTACCGTTCTGGACGAGCGCGGTAGCGACGGGTCCGCGTCCTTTGTCGAGTTTTGCTTCGATGATAACGCCTTTGGCAAGGCGGTCGGGGTTAGCCTTAAGTTCCTTGACCTCAGCGGCAAGAAGTATCATTTCGAGGAGAGTGTCAAGATTTTCATGAGTTTTGGCAGAAACGGGAACACATATAACGTCGCCGCCCCATTCTTCGGGAACGAGTCCGTATTCGGTGAGTTCCTGTTTGACTTTATCGGGATTTGCGGTGGGTTTATCGATTTTGTTTATAGCGACGATTATGGACACGTTGGCGGCTTTCGCGTGGTTTATGGCTTCAACGGTTTGAGGCATTATTCCGTCGTCTGCGGCGACGACGAGTATCGCGATATCGGTGATCTGAGCACCGCGGGCTCTCATGGAAGTGAAAGCTTCGTGTCCGGGGGTATCGAGGAAGGTTATATACTGGCCTTTGATATTGACTCTGTAAGCGCCGATATGCTGCGTTATACCACCGGCCTCTCCGTCGGTAACGTGAGTATGTCTGATAGCGTCGAGAATGGAGGTTTTTCCGTGGTCAACGTGGCCCATAACGACGACTACGGGATCTCTCGGATAGAGGTTGTCGGATACGTCTTCGGATTCGTCTATAAGACGGTCCTCGATAGTAACGACGACTTCTTTTTCGACTTTTGCACCGATATCCATAGCGACGAGAGCAGCGGTGTCATAGTCGATGGTCTGGTTTATCGTCGCCATAACGCCGTTTGCCATAAGGCGTTTGATTATCTCGACGGATTGGATCTTGAGCTTTGCGGCGAGATCGCCGACGGTGATCTCCTCGGGAAGAGTGATTTCGAGTTTTTGTCTTCTCTGACGTTCAAGCTCCATCTTTTTGAGCTTCATCGCTTCCTGCTCTTTACGCGAATAAAGCGGTTTGCCTTTTTGAGCAGATTTTTGATTTATTTTTTGCTTTTTGATAATGGAATTATCGTTTACAACGGGAGCGATACGGTCGTATTTCTCGTTATATTTGTCGAGATCGACGTTTGACGCTCTGATATCGACTCTGCGGAACGAGCGGTTGACGTCCGAATCGGAAGTAACGGTCGAAGTATCGTTCTGTATCGTGGACGGTATGATAATTTTCGGTTTACGCTCGTCCTTTTTGGGTTTGAGGATCTTTTCGTCCTTTTTGGGTTTGTTTTGGGCAATAGTTTGATTTTCGGCCGAAAATCTTTCCTGAAAGCTTTTCCTTGCGGCAGGACGTACGACCGGGCGAGGTTGTTTATTATCGGTTTTTTGCGGTTGTTTGACTGCTTTTTGCGGTTGTTTATCTGTTTTTACGGATTGTTTTTCCGGTTTAGCAGGTTGTTTTTCTGTTTTTTGAGCAGCCGGCTTTTTTGTGTCGGCGGCAGCGGCAGGTTTAGCAGCGGTTTTCGGCTGCGGTTTCGGTGCGGAGGGTTTCTTTTTGGCGGAAAAATACGCGTCAAGATTATCCACCGCATATTTTTTTGTCAGGATCTCAAAAACGGTATTAAGTTCATCCTCGTTCAAGGAAGAGGATAATTTTTTCGCGGCGCTTTCCGGAAACATGGCGAGTATGTCTTTTGTCGGTACTTTAAGATCCTTTGACAGAGCGGTTATTTTATATTTAACATTCATTGAGCAATGTCCTCCTTAATTTGTGGAACGGCTTCCTTCAACAGAAGGGAGAGCCCGTTATCTTTGACGGCGGCGGTCCCGGTCGTTTTTCCGACTGATTTCCCGAAAGATTCGGGCGATATCGGAACGGAAATAAATTCGGCGTTATAGCGGCTGCATATAAATTGCAGTTCTTTTATAGTTTTCGGAGAAAGGGAAGTTGAAGCAAAGATTCTGTCGGAGTCGCCTCTGGAAACGGCTTCCTTTACGGAATCGAATCCGACTGCAAGCTTTCCTGCTTTTCTGCAAAGAGAGAGGATGGAGAGAAATCTTTGTTCAAGGGCGAGAGGTGCGTTTTTGTCATTCACCTTTCAATTCCTCCTCTAATCTTTCATATATTTCCGGAGAGACAGAACAGTTGAGAGAGTGTTCGAGGCGGTTCGACTTTACTGCCTTTTTAAGGCATTCGATATTTTTGCAGATATATGAGCCTCTTCCGGATTTTTTTCCTTTGAGATCGATCGAGATATTGCCTTCGGGATCTCTGACGACTCGGATAAGGTCTTTTTTCAAAAACGTTTCTCCGCATCCGGTACACATACGCATAGGCGCTTTTTTATCAATCATACTGGTATCACCTCACTGACAATATATAAAAGGAATTATTATTCTTCGCCGTAGAAACCGCTTTCGGGACGAATATCGATCTTCCAGCCGACGAGTTTTGCGGCAAGACGGGCGTTTTGTCCTTTGTTGCCGATCGCGAGAGAGAGCTGACCGTCGGGAACGGTGACCTTACAAGACTTTGCTCCTTCGGGATCGACCTCGACTTTGAGCACGGTCGCGGGAGAAAGTGCGGCGGCAATATATTTTTCGGGATCGTCCGAATATTTTACGACGTCGACTTTTTCTCCGCAGAGTTCGGTAATTATTTTTGAAATACGCGCGCCTTTCGGACCTATGCAGGCGCCGATCGGGTCGACGTTTTCGTCTTTGCTGTAGACGGCGATCTTCGAGCGGGAACCGGCTTCTCTTGAAACGGATTTGATTTCCACGGTCCCGTCGTATATTTCAGGAACTTCCATCTCAAACAGGCGTTTTACAAGTCCGGGATGAGTTCTCGAGATCATGATTTTCGGACCTTTATCCGTTGCGGTCGCTTCGACGATATATACCTTGATCCTTTCACCCTCGTGCAGCGTTTCTGTCGGGACTTGTTCGGATTTCAGCAAAACCGCCTCGGTATGGTCGATTTCGAGAGTAACGATACCTTTTTTGGGATCGACTTTGAGGACGTAAGCGGAAACGATCTCGTGCTCGTGACTCTGGAAATCTTTCAGGGTCTGGTTGCGTTCCGCTTCTCTGATACCCTGACGGATAACGTGTTTTGCGGTTTGAGCGGCAATACGGCCGAATTCTTTCGTTTGAAGTTTGATACCGACCTCAGAGCCGACGGTTGCCTTTTTGTCATACTTTACGGCGTCGTTAAGCAAAATTTCGTTTGCGGGATCGGTGACTTCTTCGACGACGGTTTTTCTGATGTAGACGTCGATGATATTTTTGTCGGGGTTGATATCCACGACCACGTTTTCAGACCCTGCGAAATTGCGCTTTACCGCAATTACGAGAGCGTTGCGGATCTTTTCAAGCAAATAGTCCGCCGAAATGTGTTTTTCCTGTTCGAGAAGCGAAAGCGCTTCAAAAAATTCCTTATTCATTTTCCTCTGTTCCTCCAAAATCATAATATAACTTTACAAAAGACGTTTCATTGAGAGAGAAGTTGACGGTAGAGTCTTCGGAAAGCTCAACGGTACACGAGCCGTTGTCGTATTCCTTTAAAATACCGATAAAATCTCTTTCGCCGTTCACCGGACGGATAAATCTCACGTGGACGGGCTCGCCGATATATTTGAGAAAATGCGAGTCTTTGACAAGCTCGCGCTCGATACCGGGAGAAGAGACCTCCAGAATATAAGAGTTTTCGATCGGGTCCGCTTCGTCGAGTAACGGATCGACAGCACGGCTGACGTTTTCGCAGTCGTCTATTCCGATGCCGCCGTCTTTGTCAATAAAGATCCTCAAAAACCAAGAAGATCCTTCTTTTTCGAAACGAACGTCCCAAAGTTCAAGCCCGAATTTTTCGATGACTGGCTCGATCAGCGCCGTAACGACGGCGACAGTGTTTTGTTTGCTCAATATATCAACCTCCGATACATAAACAAAAGAGCGGGAAGTTCCCACTCTTTGTCAAACGTTCTTTCTTTTACCGTAAACCACTATAACATATAAAATTCCGGATTTCAAGAGGAAAAATCAAATATTTTTAAAAAATTTTTTGAAATTACCCGAAAAATCTTAAAATGTTACATAAAATCAGTTACATCCGCAGCCGCAGCCGGAGTTTCCGCATCCGCTTTCACCGCAGCAGCCGAATCCGTTTGTTCCGAAGAGGATGATGACGAGAATAATGATTATCCACCAGTTGTTGTTGAAACAGTTCATACTAAAACCTCCTATATTTGAATTGTAACATATACTATGAAAAAAAAGATTGAAGTGTTACAGAATATCACGGGAAAAAAGTGATTAAAATATAGAAGAGAGAACAGTAAATCGATTAGGTAACGGAGAGCTGGTGCAAAATGTTCAGATTTGTCGGATTCAAACCGGATGCGAACGAGATAGTTAACGGAGCAATGGCAAAAGCCGAGGAACTCGGCCACGCTTATATCGGCAGTGAGCATCTTTTGATAGGATTGTTGAGTTCTCACTCGAAAGCGGCGAAAAACTGTCTTGAGGAGAACGGTATAGGAGAGGAAAAGATCACGAAGAAACTTATTGAAACGGTCGGGAGAGGGGTGAAGTCGAACCTGACTCCCTACGACCTGACGCCGAAATGCAGAAAAATACTCGAAATGGCAGGCAGAGAGTCAAAGCTTATGGGAGACAGCGGAGTATCCGGCGAACATATTTTGCTTGCACTTCTTAAAGATGAGGATTGCTACGCGGTCAAATTTTTGAAAGCGCTCGGATATAACTGCGAGGCGCTGAAAACGGCTGTATACGCTTCGCTCGGAGCGGATATGGGGCCGGGAGCGGAAACCGACGGCAAATATGAATTTGAAGCGGGCGGGACTAAATTGAGAAGCGGAAAGACTCCGAATCTTGACAAATTCGGAGTTGATATTACGTATCTGGCGTCATTGGGAAAGCTCGATCCGGTGATAGGAAGAGACGATGAAATCGAGCGTGCGGTCGCGGTACTTTCGAGAAGGACGAAAAACAACCCCTGTCTTATAGGTGAGGCGGGGGTCGGGAAAACGGCGATAGTCGAAGGGATAGCGAAACTGATCGCCGACGGAGAATGTGAGACACTGCGGGGGAAAAGAGTCATATCGCTTGATCTTGCGGGTATGATCGCCGGAGCGAAATACAGAGGAGATTTTGAAGAGAGAATAAAAAGCTGTATGGAGGAGGCGGCGAGGAGCGGGAATGTGATACTTTTTATAGACGAACTTCATTCGATAGTGGGAGCGGGAGCTGCGGAAGGCGCGGTGGACGCCGCAAATATATTGAAACCGCAGCTTGCACGCGGAGATATACAGATAATAGGCGCGACGACGACCGAAGAATACAGAAAATATATAGAAAAAGACGGTGCACTCGAAAGAAGGTTTCAGAAAATAGAGGTAACTGAGCCGAGCGAAGAGGCGTGTTTTGAGATGCTAAAAGGACTTCGCGAAAAATATGAAGAGTATCATAAGCTGAAAATAAGCGACGGAGCACTGAAAGCGGCGGTGGCGATCTCGCAGCGATATATTTTTGACCGATATCTGCCGGATAAAGCGATAGATCTTATCGACGAAGCGTGCGCGGCGGTAAAGGTGAGAGCGGTCTCGGCGCCGAAAATAAAACCGCAGGCCAAGCAAAGCGGCGAAACGACAAACGACGTCAAAACAGACAGGATAAAGGAACTTGAAAAGAGAGAATACGAGCTTGCGAATCAAAAGGAAATTGCGATAAGAGAACAGGATTTTGAAAACGCGGCGAATATAAGAGACAAAGAAAAAGAGGTGGAAAAGGAGCTTTGGCGGCTGAGAGAAAAAAAGAAGAATCCGGCGGAAAACAGATCGGTTGAAGCAAAAGACGTTGCCAGAGCGGCGGCAATAGCAACGGGTATCGATATAGGTGTAATTTACCGTAAGGACAGAGACAGATTGAACGAACTCGAAGCGAGACTTTCAAAGAGAGTATTCGGTCAGGATGCGGCGGTGAAGGCGGTCGCGGCGGCAATAAAAAGGGGCAGAAGTGGTATAAAGGATCCGAAAAGGCCGATAGGGTCGTTTTTGTTCTCCGGCCCTACCGGCGTGGGCAAGACGGAGCTTGCGAGAGCCGTTGCGGAGGAAATATTCGGTGACGAGAAGAGTATTATAAGGCTTGATATGTCGGAATATACCGAAAAACAGTCGGTGGCGCGGCTGATAGGGTCTCCTCCCGGGTACGTCGGATACGACGACGGCGGACAGTTGACCGAGAAAGTCAGGAGAAGACCTTATTCGGTGGTACTTTTTGACGAGATCGAAAAAGCTCATCCCGAGATATATAACGTTTTGCTTCAGATACTTGAAGAGGGCGAACTCAGCGATTCCCGGGGCAGAAAAAGCTCGTTTCGCAACACGGTCGTGATATTGACGTCGAATATGCCGGCGGATTATAAGAGATACGGCAAGATCGGCTACGGTTACCAAAATAAGGACGATACCGGAACGAATATAAAAGAGAAACTCAAGGAAAAATTCAAAACGGAGCTGCTCGGACGGCTGGACGGGATAATAGAATTTCATGAGCTTTGCGAAGAAGACCGGCGGCGTATAGCGAGAAAACTTGCGGACGAACTTAAAAAACGCGCGGAGGAGATCGGAGTTGAGGCGGAATTCAGTGACGGGGCGATAAACTTTTTTTCAAATACAAAAGGCGAATTCGGCGCAAGGGAAATCAGAAGACGTGTTACGGAGTTTGCAGAGGACGTTATTGCCGAAAAGCTGATTTCGGGAGAGCTTGCAAAGGGGAAAAAAGTTATATTCTCGGAAAACGGCGGAGAGATCGAAATAAAAACGGAATAAAAAAAGCCGCCTGAATATTATCAGGCGGTTTTGACAATATATTTTATTTTGAAAAATTCGGCTCCATATTGTCGAACGCGTCGGAAATA
>JAGAEK010000144.1 GCA_017828835.1 Oscillospiraceae bacterium
GTGCGGGTTTTCTTCGCAGGCATATTTCAGTTACGTTTTTAAAAGACGAATGAATATAACGCCGAGAGAATATGCAAAAGAAAAATACAGGATCTACACTATATAAATCTGCCGTTTTTTCGCCGTGGCAGGATATAAACACAGAAAATGTGCCGAGTGTACATAACGGGTTAAGTTATGGATACTCGGCTTTTGTTGCGCGACCAAGATTTGTGAAGGCAAAAGTTGACACGGCCTTTTGCCGAAAGTATAATTATAGAAGGGAAATATATAGTGATTTTAGCAATTAAAAAAAAGGTCGTGATAATAAGTGAACGGTAAAATGATACTTCAAAAATCAAATATCTGTCTGATGGCAGAAGAAACGGAAAAAACGCTGAATGCGGACGGGCATATCCTGAGATGGCGGACGTTGTCTGAATATAGTTTTCAGATCGGGATCGACGGTCAGACCCGTATGGTCGAAGCTGGCGACCCGGTTTCGGATACCGTCGTTGACGGATGTTGGATCCGACGTTATGAGCATACGGAAATGCAGGTGGAGATAACCTGTATTTTGGATGACGGCGTGATGCTCAAAACGATATCCGTCACCGCTAAACAGCCGTTTATCCTGCGCTACGCACGAACCGAGATTGCTGCGGTGGCGGAGGAATTGACGCGCGGCGGGGAAGGACAGCCGTTGTTTGTCGGAAATACCGGCTTTATTGCCGATACTTTTCCGGTGGCTGAGAATGATATGGACGGAGCGTTGCTGTTTTTGCGCCATGCTCCTTTTGCGGCGCTTCACTCAGGAGAAAAGTTTGCATTTTGTCCGGTGGTTTTCGGCGTTGATACGGGGGCAGGAGTTGAGGAAAGTTTCAGACGGTTTATTCTGCAAAGGCGGCCGCATCCAAACGGTTCTCTTCGCGTATATTGTGATTGGGGAGCGCATGATGAATGTGCGGACAACCGTAAGTACCAGTTGAATGAAGAAATGGCGCGGCGCATAGTTCGGGATTTGAAAAAAGCAAAAGAAAAGACGGGCGTGACTTACGACTATTACATAATGGACAATTTCTGGTACACTCCGGACAGTTACGACAGTTTCGACGAACGCCATTGGCCCGAAGGTCCCGATCGCTTTTTGAAGGAATTGAAAGACTCGGGGATGGAATTCGGATTGTGGTTTGACGTAAATCTTCGTATGGTTTTACTGCCGGACAAGTCGTTTTTGCGCAGTAATACCGCGGATGAACTTTGTATCGGGCTGGAATCCAATATGGATCGGCTGTTTTCTGCTGTTGAAAAACACGTCCGGGAACACGGGGTTAGAATGCTGAAATTTGATTTCGCCATCTTTGATTGCGATAATCCAGACCACGATTTTCATTCGCAAAGACATACGGCATCCAAAGAACCGGCGGTGAGGGATTTTATTGCGCGTCTGGGTGCGATCCGAGCGGAACATCCGGATTTACAGGTGCTGGCGTATAACGGATTTACAACGAGAATGGACTTTATCGCTTCGGTGGATCCAAATCGAACAGGTTGGGCGATATCACCGTTTTGGGCGATTTACGTCGATTACGTTTATTGTGGCGATCCGCGTCCGGCGGAAAGACCTGCACCTTTGGAAAAGTCTGTCGTGCACTATTCAGACTGTATGATGGAAAAGTTTATCGAGTCGCTGATCCCGCGTGAGGCGATCGACGATCACGGAACAATGATCGGTTTCACAAACACGATCTATTATCTGCAGAAACGGTCTCTGCGGGATTCTTATATAATGAATATCGTCCGTGGGACGAGGAAAATACACCTGTACGGTGAGACGGGATTACTGGATGACGCCGATTGGAAGTTTTTGGCTGAGGCGCAGAAACTGTTTGATTTTGTGTGCCGGGAAGATTGCCGTACGGAGGCGATCCTGGACCGTCCGTCGAGGGGAACGGTATACGGCTACGCAAATACCTGCGGCGACCGCGGCATTGTAACTGCGGTGAACGTGACCGCCGCAAAACAACCAATCGCAGTCGATATTCCGGGACGGCTTAAATGGAAAAGAATATATCACGCCGGCGAATGGTGTGATGAACCGTTGACGATGACGGGCGGACTGATAGGCGTTTTGGAAGAATTCGGAATTGACGTGTTTGAGTGGGAGAGGATAGGGGAGTCGAAAGATGCGGCGCCCGCCCGGACGGCTATTGCAACACAGACGCTCTGCGGATACGTGGAAGCGGACACAGGTACCGAGGTGGATATCGAACTGCCGGCCGGATGCAAAAGAATCGGTATACGTTTTTTGGCGGACAATCTTTCTCCGATGCGTGCTCAGAACAAGGAACGCGAGAATTTGAGAATCTCCGCCGAAGGCGGCGAGCTGAGGCGTTTGGACGACACGGTGATATGGAGCGGGATATCATTTGCGATTTATGAAGTACGTGCCTATGGTGAAACCGTACATCTGCGGTTTAAAAACACCGGTACGGAACAGATGATACTGCATTGGCAGGATATGACCTCTGTTGCTGACCGTTGACGTTGTCGAAAAAACTTATATAAGAGAGGAATGATTTGGAATATGGGAAAAAACAGGCAGTGGCTTTCGGATGACTATAGAAAGAGTTTCAGTTGTCTTGCGGGGGAAGAAGCGGTCGGAAAGGAAAAACTTAATCTTTTGCCTGATGCGCGAAATATGGCGAACATACGGGACGACTGTTTTTCTCCGCGGGGTTTTGCGTCTTTTGAATTACGGTTCCAAGTGGAGCAATGCGATGAAAACACCGTTTTCTGTGTCGGATTCGGCAAACCTTTTGAGTATGCCTTATCGGAGGATTCTCAGGTCGAGATATCTTTTGAAGCTGAACGGATCGTAGTGCAAGACGGCGAGAGTTATGCCTCGGCGGTACCGGATGGGAGAACAGGCGAATGGCGGATCGTTTATTCAAAAGAGATTCTGACGGTATACGGCGGGAACGTAACGCTGTCGTTGAACGTTCCGAAAAATCATATGATAGGATATTGTACTCTTTTCGGGAAAAGCGGAAAAGCCTCTGTCGTCGGAGTAAAGCTGTTTTCCGACAGTGACGTAAAGCCGTTTTCTGAGGAACAGCGGGCGGAGGCTAAAACGAAATGGCAAAAATGGCGCATGCACCGCAACGAGATGGCGGTGGATAGGTTTGCCGATTATTTGGAAAAGCATCCTGAGGAACGATTGGAGCGACCTTTGGAGATTGTTTTGGAACGCCGGATGGTACGCGTCGGGGATTCTCTTCGCGTTTCAGTCGTATCGCGATGCGAAAAAACGCCTTCAATATACGTGACCCATAATTATTTGAGCGAAGATTCTTGCGCAAGGGAAATGCTCCCAGTCGAGTTTATTAAAAATAACGAAGTATGGGTCGGAGAATTTACTTTGCCGTTTTTGAAAGCGGGCAATACTCTGATAGAAGCGATAACGGGGGATATCCGTATCGTACGCAACGTGGCTGTATACGATAAAGGCTATCTGGTGGTAACGCCATGGATCGGAAGCAATATCCCGAACGTTGATGAAGAATTACACAAATACGATATTCCCGGAGATTACTGGCTTTATGCGCAGCCGTTATACGATCCTCCGGAAATATTTCTTGATATGGCGCGCGATCTGCGAAAGATGTCATATATATACGGCGATCGGATCGTGCCGATGATCAATGCTAATTGGCTGATGTGCGGTACGTCGGAGGGAAACTTGTTTGAATTACCTTCCGAGTGTCAGCGAAACGGCTTTGAGTCGACGCTGAAGATAATGGATCTGCTCGGCTGCGATCGGACGGAGTTGATCGCAAGTTATACTTTCGGCAACGATACGATTGGAATTTTGAAAGAGCTCGGGATAAAAGCGGTAACGTCGCTGTGTGTTTGGCAGAACTGGCAGGATTCGGATTGGAAGATCAACCATTGGGGAGCTCCGAATATACCGTATTATCCGTCGCGGGACGATTTCCGCCGTGCGGTGTATAAGGGAGACCTGATGGCGTTTTCGATGTGCACCTCATCAAGTGTACGCAATTACAGCATTTATACGCAGGACGGATGTCCGACACTTGTTTGTCCGGGACAGCGATATACAAGACAAGCCGCTCAGCATTATAGTATCCAGCGGTTTTACGATACCTTCGAGGGATATTTGCAGGACGCCCGCAACAACGACACCCCTACTTACGTTACGATTGCGATCGAGGATTTCCTCGGACGAGACGATTGGCGCAAGGCGAATAATCGTGCGTTGGATTATATGGCGGCGAGAGCAAAAACCGAACGTATAATTTTTGCATCGGCAGCTGATATCACGGACTTTTACGCCGCGGAATTTGAGGGTATGCAGCCGACCGCATATTTTCAGCCGGATTTTTATTGCGGTTACCGTATCGGGGCGAAACCGGCGGTACTGCCGGACCGTATCGAGATCGACGATCCGCGGTATATGGCTATGTTCCGAAAAGGGGAGACGCTGCCGCAATTCTGGTACGACTATACGCATGAGTGGGACGCGGCGCTGTTCGACGACGTGGAACGCAATCAATACGGTCTCTATAATCCGGACGAGATTGACGTCAGCACGCTGTCTCCGAAACAAATGGACCGCCGCGGCGTTTCGGCGGAAACGGCCTGCCGTGTCGACGGAGATACTTTGACGGTGACCTGCATTGTGAATACTCCGAAGCCGTTGGCTCTTTTGCCGGTGGCGGTATACGATATTCCTTTATCCGATTGCCGGCAGATAAACAGCGATATAAACGTGCATAAGGTAGCGGATATGTATCGCAATACTACCCATCTTGTGGCGGAATTGACAGATGTTCAGGCGGGAAGACAAGTTTTTGAATTAAAGTTTAAAGGTATACCGACCAAGACAGAGGAACGGATATTCTGTCTGCAGGACGCTTTGTGCATACGTGAAGCGGAAGCACCGAAGACAGATCGCAACGGCGTACTGCAGCCGGGAAACAAGGAACCACATTGCTATTTATGGAGTGCCGACGGGACGCGCGTGGTAAGGATCATATTGGACGGTGCTCAGCTGCAGGGAGCGCGGCTGTTGACGAACGGCGGCGAATATTCAGAAGCGCCTTGCGGTCAATGGACGATCGCCGTCAATCAAAAATGGCAAAACGAGAGTCCGATATTGTTCGGTGTGACCGCGGCAGAATTGAAGGGAGCAGTGATATCGGTCGAGTATGAGAATTGATATCAAAAAAGCTTTTAGGCGGTCGAATGCGTAATCGGGACGGCGTTTTTATATCATTATGTATAAAAACGGCGGCGAAAAATCGGAAAAATAAGTGAAATCGGAAAATATTTTAAAATTTTAAAAATAAATATTGCATAATTATTCAATTAATGCTATGATATATGCAGAAAATTTAATATTTATGCATAAAAGGAGAAAAATTATGAATAATGATAACATCAAAAAAATCGTTCTCGCGTATTCCGGAGGTTTGGATACGTCGATAATTATTCCCTGGCTGAAGGAAAATTATAACGATCCCGAGATAATCGCGGTTTCGGGAAACGTTGGGCAGGCGGAAGAGCTTGAAGGACTTGAGGAAAAGGCGCTCAAGACCGGAGCATCGAAGCTTTACATCGAAGATCTGACGAAAGAATTTCTTGAGGATTATGTTTTCCCTTGCGTACAGGCGGGCGCAGTTTATGAAAATTATATGTTGGGCACGGCTTTTGCGCGTCCTCCGATAGCGAAGAGGATCGTTGAGATAGCGCTTAAAGAAGGCGCAGACGCGATCTGCCACGGCTGTACGGGAAAAGGCAACGATCAGGTAAGATTTGAACTTGCGATAAAAGCATTTGCTCCCGATATGAAAATAATAGCTCCCTGGCGCGAATGGAAGATAAAATCACGTGAGGAAGAGATAGAATACGCCGAGGCGCACAACGTTCCGCTGAAGATCAACCGTGAGACGAATTATTCGAAAGATAAGAACATTTGGCATCTGTCTCACGAGGGACTTGATCTTGAGGATCCGAAAAATGAGCCGCTTTACAATAAACCCGGATTCCTTGAAATGGGTGTTTCACCGGAAATGGCTCCGGACAAGGCGACTTACGTTACGATCCATTTTGAAAAAGGTATTCCTACCGCTGTCGACGGAAAAGAAATGGGAGCGGTCGAACTGGTCGGAACGCTTAACAAACTCGGCGGAGCGAACGGTATCGGATTGCTTGATATCGTTGAGAACCGTCTTGTCGGAATGAAGTGCCGCGGCGTTTACGAGACCCCGGGCGGAGCAATCCTTTACAAAGCGCACAACGTGCTCGAAACGATTTGTCTTGATAAAGAGACCGCACATTATAAAGCATTGGTCGCACAGAAGCTCGCGGAGCTCGTTTATAACGCTCAGTGGTTCTCACCTCTTACCGAGGCGATACTTTCGTTCGTCAAGACGACGCAGAAAACCGTTACGGGAGACGTTACGCTTAAACTTTATAAAGGAAATATGATAAACGCCGGCGTAACTTCGCCTTATTCTCTCTACGATCCTGAAATAGCGACGTTCGATGAGGATAACGTTTATAATCAGGCTGATTCCGCCGGTTTCATAAATCTTTACGGTCTGCCGATAAAGGTTTATGCGAAGATGAAGAAAAAAACAAATCTGAAATAATTTGAGTAGGTATTTATATGGAAAAGATGTGGGCGGGAAGGTTTCAAAAAAACCTTGACAAAGAAGCGGACGATTTTAACTCGTCGATACATTTTGACTGCAAAATGTATAAGCAGGATATAAAGGGCTCGATAGTTCACGCGATGATGCTTGCGTCGAAGGGGATCATTTCCGAGGAGGAAAAAGAGTCGATCGTTGACGGATTGTCGGGTATACTTTCCGATCTTGAAAACGGTAAACTTGATTTCGATCCGGACGCGGAAGATATACACATGTTTGTGGAATCCGAGCTGACGAAACGCATCGGAGATACCGGGAAAAAACTTCATACCGCAAGAAGCCGCAACGATCAGGTCGCGCTTGATATAAGGCTGTATCTGCGCGATGAAGCAAAAGAGATCGGAGAGCTTATAAAAGAACTTTTAAAAGCGATCAAAGATCAGGCGATCAAAAACAAAACGACCATTATGCCGGGTTATACCCATTTGCAGCGCGCCCAGCCCATAACTTTTGCTCACCATATATTGGCATATGCTTTTATGCTGACGAGAGATTATCTGAGGATAGAAGATGCGGTAAAGCGCATGAATCAGTCTCCGATAGGCAGCTGCGCGCTGGCGGGTACTACTTATGATACCGACCGGTATTTTGAAGCGTGTCAGCTTGGGTTTGACGGAATAACGCTTAACAGTATCGACGGAGTTTCCGACAGGGATTTTTGCGTTGAATTGTTATCGGATTTTTCGATACTTATGATGCATCTGTCGCGGTTTTCCGAAGAGATAGTTTTGTGGTCGTCATGGGAATTCAAGTTTATCGAGCTTGACGACGGTTATACTACCGGTTCAAGCATAATGCCGCAAAAGAAAAATCCCGACATGGCGGAACTGGTACGCGGCAAGACCGGGCGCGTCTACGGAGACCTTATTGCACTGCTGACTGCTCTCAAAGGTCTGCCTCTTGCTTACAATAAGGATATGCAGGAGGATAAAGAGGCGATATTCGACGCAGTCGAGACAGTAAAAAAATGTTTGAAGGTATTTACCCCGATGACGGTGACTATGAAGGTGTTGGCGGGGAATATGTATGCGGCGGCGCAAAAAGGGTTTATAAATGCGACCGACCTCGCCGACTATCTGGTGAAAAAGGGAGTTCCGTTCAGAACGGCTTATAAGACCGTCGGTCAGATCGTTGCTTTTTGTATTTCGGAAAATCTCGTTCTTGAAAGCGTACCGATCGAAAAATACAAAGAGTTCAGCCAACTTTTCGACAACGACCTTTATGGGGAAATATCGCTTGAAAACTGTGTCGAAAAGCGTATTTCCGCAGGAGGAACGGGGCTTGAGTCTATAGAATATCAACTGAAATTTATTACGGAGTTTATCAATGAAAAAAATATTTATTGACGGGAAAGCCGGAACCACGGGGCTTAGGATATTCGAACGTCTGAGCAGCAGAGACGACGTATCCGTTATTGTTCTTCCCGAAGAACAGCGCAAAGATAAAGATATCAGAAAAAAGGCACTCAACGAGGCTGATATCGTGTTTTTGTGTCTGCCGGATGAGGCGGCGATCGAGGCGGTGTCGCTTATCGAAAATCCGAATACGGTAGTGCTTGACACTTCGACCGCTCACAGGACAAATCCCGGGTGGGCATACGGATTTCCGGAGCTTTCCGAAGAATTTGAGGAAAAAATCAGAACGTCGAAAAGAATTGCGGTACCCGGATGTCACGCAAGCGGTTTTATATCGCTTGTGTTTCCGCTTATAGAGGCTCGAATTATACCGAAAGACGCGCTGCTTTCCTGCTTTTCGATCACAGGTTACAGCGGCGGAGGCAAGAAAATGATCGCGGATTATGAATCTGAGAACAGATCCGAGTTGCTTTGCGCACCCCGTCAATACGGTATAGCTCAGAAGCACAAACATCTGCCTGAAATGAAAAAGATCACAGGGCTTGAGAACGAACCGGTATTTATTCCGGCGGTCGCCGATTATTACAGCGGTATGGAGGTAACGGTACCGGTTTTCGCTTCCCAACTGATAAACGGTGCAGCGGCAGACGATATCAAAAACGTATATTCAAAAAAATATTCTGGAGATATAGTTAAATACGTCGCTGATTTTGCAGAGGATTCTTTTGTTTCGGCAAACAAACTGTCCGGCAAAGACGGTATGGAAATAAGCGTTGCGGGAAACGAAGAGCGTATTTTGCTTATTTCAAGATACGACAATCTTGGGAAAGGCGCTTCGGGCGCGGCTTTGGAATGTATGAATACAGTACTCGGCCTTGATAAGAAGACGGGTCTTGAGTTATAAGGAGAGATGTTTTATGAAAATAATATCCGGCGGGGTTTGTGCGGCAAAGGGTTTTACCGCTAACGGAGTACATTGCGGTATACGCAAGAACAGAGACAAAAGGGATCTGTCGCTTATTTTAAGCTCTGTACGAGCAAACGCAGCCGCCGTTTATACGACTAATCTGGTAAAAGGCGCGCCGCTGATCGTCACAAAAAATCATATTTCGGACGGTTATGCAAAAGCAATAATCTGCAACAGCGGAAACGCGAATACCTGCAATAAAAACGGAATTGAAGTAGCGGAAAAGATCAGCGAACTGCTTGCGCAGGAGCTTAAAATCTCAACGGACGACGTTGTTATTGCTTCGACCGGAGTTATCGGACAGCCGCTTGACGTTGAACCGATAAAAAACGGTATACCGGAACTTGTCAAAGGACTTTCGGACGATAAAAGCAGTCAGGCGGCGGAAGGTATAATGACGACCGATACGAGACAAAAAGAGATCGCCGTAAGCTTTGAGATAGGCGGAAAAGAATGCAGGATAGGCGGTATTGCAAAAGGATCCGGAATGATAAATCCGAATATGGCGACCATGTTGGTGTTTATCACTACCGATTGCGCGATAAGTTCCGAAATGCTTCGGGAGGCTCTTTCTTCCGACATACAAAACACGTTCAATATGATAAGCATCGACGGAGATACCTCGACGAACGACATGGTGACCGTTCTGGCTAACGGATTGGCTGAAAATCGTCAGATCGTTTCGAAGGGGAAAGATTTTGAAACGTTTATGGAAGCGCTGAATACGGTTTGCGTATATCTTTGCAGGATGATCGCCGGAGACGGAGAGGGTGCGACCAAACTGCTTGAATGCAGAGTGTCTGGCGCAAGCGATCTCAAAACCGCGAAAACCGTTGCGAAGTCGGTCGTTTGTTCGTCGCTGACAAAGGCGGCTATGTTCGGTTCCGATGCGAACTGGGGACGCGTTCTTTGCGCGATCGGGTATTCCGGAGCGGACGTTGACGTCAATAAGATCGACGTTTGTTTTAAATCCGCAAAAGGTACTATAAAAGTTTGCGAAAACGGTTCCGGAATCGATTTTTCGGAAGAAACGGCAAAAGATATATTGCTTGAAAATGAGATCGAGATACTGGTGGATCTGAAAAGCGGAAGTTTCAGTTCTCGTGCGTGGGGCTGCGACCTTACTTACGATTACGTTAAGATCAACGGTGATTACCGTACCTGAAGATCACGGAGGAAAATGATATGGCTTTACATTTGTCAAACGCAAGGCGTGCCGAGGTACTGACTCAGGCGCTGCCTTACATTCAAAAATACTATAATAAAGTCGTAGTTATAAAATACGGCGGGAACGCCATGATCAATGAGAAATTAAAGCAGCAGGTAATGGAAGACGTAGTGCTTTTGTTTCTGGTAGGCGTCAAAGTCATTCTTGTTCACGGCGGCGGTCCCGAGATAACGGATATGCTGAAAAAAGTCGGCAAAAAATCTGTTTTTATTGACGGATTAAGGGTCACCGACAGAGAAACCGCGGAGATCGTACAAATGGTACTTGCGGGAAAGGTGAATAAAAGTCTTGTCAATCTTCTTGAAATAAAGGGCGGAAAGGCAGTCGGAATTTCGGGAGTGGACGGACGTTTGATCGAAGCAAAACCGAAAAACGATCAGCTTGGATTTGTCGGAGAAATAACATCGGTTAACATTGAGCCGATAACCGATCTTTTGAGCCACGGATACATTCCGGTGGTCTCGACGGTCGGATGTGATAAAGAGGGCAATATTTATAATGTCAACGCCGATACGGCGGCGGCATACATTGCGGGCGCAATGAAGGCGGAAAGTCTGATCTCGATGACTGATATCGCAGGAATATTGAAGGATAAAGACGATCCGACGTCGCTTATTCCCTGCGTTGATATCAAAAAAGCGGTTGAACTGTTTGAGGACGGCACTATTTCCGGAGGTATGATACCGAAAGTCGAGTGCTGTATCGACGCGATACATCGCGGAGTTAAGAAAGTTATCATAATGGACGGCCGTGTGCCGCATTCTCTGTTGATAGAAACACTGACGGATGAAGGCGCCGGTACTATGGTTATTGAGGATAGTGATAAAGTTGAATATTAAAGAAAAAGATAATACTTATATTGCGAATACGTACTCCCGTTTTCCGATAGTGCTTACAGAAGGAAAAGGGTCGGTGGTTTTTGATGAAGACGGAAAGCAGTATATAGATATGAACACCGGGATAGCGGTCAATATTTTCGGATTGTGTGATGACGTTTGGGTCGAAGCAGTAGAAAAACAGCTTTCGGCGTTACAGCACGTCTCGAATTTATATTATTCGGCGCCGGACGCGACACTTGCTGAAATGCTCTGCGAAAGAACGGGAATGAAAAAGGTGTTCTTTTCAAATTCGGGAGCCGAAGCGAATGAATGTGCGATAAAAGCGGCAAGAAAATACGCGGCGGGGAAAAAAGGACCCGAATACAGCACGATCATAACCCTTAAAAACAGCTTTCACGGCCGTACGATAACCACGCTTGCGGCTACCGGCCAGGACGTGTTTCATAAAGATTTTCTTCCGCTTACGGATGGATTTGATTACGCGGAGGCAAATAACGTAAACGATCTGAAGGAAAAGGTTGCGAAGAACAAGACCGCCGCGATCATGTTTGAATGCGTACAGGGAGAGGGCGGAGTTTTACCGCTTGAACGGGATTTTGTGAACGAGATAGCCGCGATCTGTCAGAAAGAAGATATTCTGATGATAGTTGACGAGGTACAGACCGGCAACGGACGTTCCGGAAAACTTTATTCTTATATGCATTACGGTGTGAGCCCCGATATCGTTACTACAGCAAAAGGTCTGGGCGGCGGATTGCCGCTCGGAGCTACCATGCTCGGAGAAAAGGTGAGCGGAGTCTTTGAACCCGGTTCCCACGGCTCGACTTTCGGAGGTAATCCCGTTTGCTGTGCAGGAGCGATCAGTATTCTGGAGAGGATCGATGATGAGCTGCTTAAAAAGGTATGTGATAAATCGAAATTTATCATTGATTCGCTTTCCGGGGCAAAAGGAGTAAAGAGCGTAACGGGTATGGGACTCATGCTGGGAATCGAGACCGAAAAGGACGCGTCCGAGGTCATTTCCGAATGTATGAAGAACGGAGTTCTTGTTATCAAGGCGAAAAACAAGGTACGGTTGCTGCCTGCGCTGAATATACCCGACGAATTGCTGTCAAAAGCTGTGAACGTGATCAAAAACGCCTGCGGAGGAGAAAAAATATGAATTTAAAAGGAAAAAATTTTTTGAAACTGCTTGATTTTTCGAGTGAGGAAATCGACTATCTTATAAATCTTGCCGCCGAACTGAAACAAAAAAAGAAGAACGGTATCGAACACAAGCTTTGCAGCGGTAAAAACATTGCGTTGATTTTTGAAAAGACCAGTACCAGAACGCGCTGCAGTTTCGAAGTTGCGGCTCACGACCTCGGAATGAACGTTACCTATCTTGATCCCGACAGTTCACAGATGGGGAAAAAAGAAAGTATAGCCGATACTGCGCGGGTTCTCGGCAGAATGTTCGACGCTATCGAATATCGCGGCTACGAACAATCGATAGTCGAAGAACTTGCGGAATATGCGAAAATCCCGGTTTATAACGGACTTACGAATGAATTCCACCCGACGCAGATACTTGCTGATTTTCTTACGATAAAAGAACATTTCGGACGTCTCAAGGGTATTAATTTGGTATATATGGGCGATGCGCGCTACAATATGGGAAATTCACTTATGGTCGGATGTGCGAAGATGGGTGTGAATTTTACCGCCTGCGCTCCGAAAAAGTATTTTCCGGATCAGAAACTTATTGAAATTTGCAGAGAAGTTGCAAAAGAGACCGGTGCAAAGCTTGAATTTTGCGAGGACACAAAAGCGGCAACAAAAGGTGCCGACGTCATTTATACTGATATTTGGGTGTCTATGGGTGAGCCGATTTGTGTTTGGGAAGAAAGAATAAAGGATCTGTCGGACTATCAGGTGAACGAGTCTGTTATGGAAAATGCCGGTCAAAATGCCGTGTTTATGCATTGTCTTCCTTCGTATCACGACAAAAAAACGACGGTGGGAAAAGAAATGTGCGAGAAATTCGGAAGGGATTCTCTGGAGGTCACCGACCGGGTTTTTGAGAGTGCACAATCGATCGTTTTCGATGAAGCGGAAAACAGGATGCATACGATAAAAGCGGTAATAGCGGCAACGTTGGGTTGATAGTTATGGATAAAAAAGTGTATTTGATTTTAAGTGACGGTACCGTTTTTGAGGGATATCGTTTCGGCGCCGACGTCGATACCGTCGGAGAACTCGTTTTTACGACCGGTATGAACGGATATATAGAAACGCTGACTGACGAAAGCTATTACGGGCAGATCGTGCTTCAGACCTTCCCGATGATAGGCAATTACGGGATAATAAGCGGAGATTTTGAGGGAAAATGCTCGGTGAAAGGGTACGTTGTGAGAGAATGGTGCGAGCAGCCTTCAAACTTCCGTTCTGAAGGTACGGTCGACGGATTTTTGAAGAAAAACGGCGTTCCCGGGATTTACGGAATAGACACGAGGGCGGTTACGAAAATAATTCGCGAACACGGCGTTATGAACGCGATGATAAGCGATAAGATACCCGAAGATTTGACTGAACTTAAAAATTACGCTATAACTTCGGCGGTAATGAGCGTGACCGGCAGGGAACCGCGGATATTTAAAGCCGAAAATGAGAAATTCAAAGTAACTTTGATGGATTACGGCGCGAAAAAGAATATAACGCGCGAACTTTTAAAACGGAACTGCACCGTTACGGTGCTTCCGGCGGACAGTGACGCGGAAACGATTTTAAAAACGGATCCGGACGGGATAATGCTTTCGAACGGACCGGGGGATCCGGCGGAAAATGAATTTCAGATCGAACAGCTGAAAAAGCTCGTCGGGAAGATCCCGATATGCGGTATATGTCTCGGCCACCAGCTTCTCGCTCTTGCGATGGGCGGTCAGACGGTGAAACTGAAATACGGTCATCGCGGAGTAAATCAGCCGGTAAAGGACGTTTCAGAGGGAAGGACCTACATTACAAGTCAAAACCACGGTTATGCAGTCGTTTCGGAGAGTATAAAAGACGGCAGAATAAGGTTTGTAAACGCAAATGACGGGACCTGTGAGGGGATAGATTATCCGGAGCTTTCTGCGTTTTCGGTACAGTTCCATCCCGAAGCTTGTTCGGGTCCAAAAGACACGGCGTTTTTGTTTGATCGGTTTATAAATCTGATGGAGGGTAAATAAATGCCACTCGATAAATCTATAAAAAAGGTAATGGTCATTGGATCCGGACCAATTGTTATAGGTCAGGCGGCAGAGTTTGACTATGCCGGCGCACAGGCCTGCCGTGTTCTTAAATCGGCGGGCTTAAATGTTGTTTTGGTAAATTCGAATCCTGCAACTATAATGACTGATAAAGCGCTGGCAGACGAGATATATCTCGAACCTCTTACGGCGGAAACTATGAAACGAATAATTCTCAAAGAGAAGCCGGACAGTATACTTGCGGGATTGGGCGGCCAGACGGGACTTACCCTGGCGATGCAATTAGATAAAGAAGGATTTCTCAAGGCAAACGGCGTCAGACTCATAGGTACGGACGTTGATGCCGTCAACAAGGCGGAGGACCGAGAACTTTTCAAAAAGACGATGGCTGAGATCGGTGAACCTACGATACCTTCCGATATCGCAAACGATACTCAGACGGCTTTGAAAATCGCAGACGATATCGGGTATCCCGTCATAGTGCGTCCCGCGTTTACTTTGGGCGGAGCAGGCGGCGGCGTTGCAAACAACAGAGATGAACTTGCGGTGATCGCGAAAACCGGACTTGACGTTTCCCCGATAACGCAGGTACTTGTCGAAAAGTATATTTTCGGCTGGAAGGAAATAGAATTCGAGGCCATGCGCGATTCGGTCGGCAACGTTATAGCGGTTTGCAGCATGGAAAATTTCGATCCTGTCGGCATACACACCGGCGACAGTATCGTTGTTGCTCCGGCGCTCACGCTTTCGGATAAAGAATATCAGATGCTGAGGAGCGCGTCGCTGAATATAATATCGGCACTCGGGATCGTCGGCGGATGCAACTGCCAGTTTGCGCTCAATCCGGACAGTTTCGAGTATGCCGTTATAGAAGTAAATCCGCGTGTTTCACGTTCATCTGCGTTGGCTTCAAAGGCGACGGGGTATCCGATCGCGAAGATAACGACGAAAATCGCGCTCGGATATACTCTTGATGAGATCAAAAATGATATTACGGGTAAAACCTGCGCCTGTTTTGAACCTGCGCTTGACTACGTTGTGGTAAAGCTTCCGAAATGGCCGTTTGATAAATTCGTCGGTTCATCAAGAACGCTCGGGACACAAATGAAAGCGACCGGTGAGGTGATGGCGATAGCGCAGAGCTTTGAGGCGGGTATAATGAAGGCGGTACGCGGCGCGGAGATTTCGCTTGATACTCTGAACGCAAAACCGCTGAACGGCGACGATATCTACAAACGCCTTAAAATGCCGGACGATATGCGCCTGTTTACGATATTTGAAGCGTTGAAAAACGGCGTTACGGTTCAAGAGATTTTTGAAATAACGAGGATCGATCGGTTTTTCCTGAATAAGCTGCTGAATCTTGTTAATTACGAAAAAGAAATTTCGGCGGGATTAAACAACGAATTATATTTAAAGGGTAAAAAATACGGCTACACCGACGCCGCGATCATGCGTCTGTCGGGCGCCGACTCGGTTGCGGGCATGGATGCGTCATATAAGATGGTGGATACCTGCGGCGCGGAATTTGACGCCGTAACGCCTTATTTTTATTCGACATACGACAAAGTCTGCGAGTCACGGACGCTGAAAAGGTCGGGCAAACCGGTAATTATGGTTTTGGGCTCCGGACCTATAAGAATAGGACAGGGAATAGAGTTCGATTATTCGTCGGTACATTGTGTGTGGACGCTCAAAAAGCTCGGATACGACGTTGTGATCGTCAACAATAACCCGGAAACTGTCTCGACCGATTACGATACTGCGGATCGGCTCTATTTTGAACCGCTTTGCGCCGAAGACGTTATGAATATCATAAAGGTCGAAAAGCCGGAAGCGGTAGTCGTTGCGTTCGGCGGACAGACGGCGATAAAACTGACGAAATTTCTCGACGGCAAAGGAATAAAGATCCTCGGTACCTCCGCCGAGGGTATAGATATCGCGGAGGACAGAGAGCGTTTTGACGAATTACTTGAAAAATTTTCGATCAAGCGCCCGAAGGGTATGGGAGTCAAAACACTTGACGAAGCGCTTTCGGCGGCGGATTCATTGGGATATCCCGTGCTTTTGCGTCCGTCTTACGTTATAGGCGGACAGAATATGAAAATAGTACATAACCCGGAAGAAGTCCGCGTCTATATGGAACGGATTTTGTCCGGAGGTATCGAAAATCCGGTGCTTATCGATAAATATATGGCGGGAAAAGAACTTGAGGTCGACGTGATTTCGGACGGCAAAGACGTTCTGATACCGGGAGTTATGCAGCATATAGAGCGCGCAGGAGTACACAGCGGAGACTCTATCGCGGTTTATCCGCCATACAGCATAAACGATAAGATAATGCAGAGGATAGTCGACTGTTCCGAAAAACTTGCGCTCTCATTGGGAACGAAGGGACTCGTTAATATACAGTATCTGATATATAACGACGAGCTTTACGTTATAGAGGTGAATCCGCGGGCTTCGCGAACCATACCTTATATAAGCAAGGTAACGGGAGTTCCGATGGTGGATATAGCGTCTAAGGTTATGACCGGGACCGCTCTTTCCGAGCTCGGTTACGGGACAGGACTGTACCGTATTCCTCCTTA
>JAGAEK010000145.1 GCA_017828835.1 Oscillospiraceae bacterium
GAATACAGCGAAAAAGTTTATACACTGTACGGACACCAAATTGCGGTAAGAACCGTAATGAAGGATATGGTAAACCCGCCTGCCGGATTTGAAAATGCTTTTAAAGCGCTTGAAGATTATTATTATGCTTATCTTGATTTAACGGATCTCGTAATAAACGTCAAAGGAACTTATAAGTCTTTTTCAGAGGAAATTTCCGCAGCGGATAAAGAATGGGGTAAAAAATACGATACCGTATCTCTGTATGTCAAGTAATGCCCCACACAAAAAACGATCCCCTCCGCCAAAAGGCGGAGGGGATTTTATCATATACGGAAATCAGCCTTTGTTTTCGTCGTAGGCCTTGCGGACCGCGATAGCCAACTGATCCGCGCAGGAAGTCGACTTCATACCGCAAATATTTCCTCTCAGTTTCTCCTCGATATACGAAACTGTTTGACCTTCAAGCAGTTTGCTGATGGCTTTCAGATTGCCGTTACAGCCGCCGAGGAACGAGATATTCGTAATGACATCGCCGTCGATATCGAAGGAAATACGTTGAGAACAGACGTTTTGAGTTTTATATTCGTATCGCATAATAATACCTTCTTATTTGTCGGCGTTGTGAACAACGATCTGATTGAAAGGAATCTCGATACCGGCCTTGTCGAAGGCGATCTTGATCTCACGGTTCAGCAGACGCGGAGCGGTGAAGATGTTGGATTCCTTGACGAGAGCAACGAATTTCAAAAGCATACCGCTTTCACCGAGTTCCTGGACGCCGCAGTAGACGGGATCCTTGACGAAGACCTCGGGATACTTTTCACGGATCTTCGGTAAAAATTCGCTGACGACCTCTTCAATATGTTCGAGGTTTTCTTTGTAAGAGATACTGACGGTAGTAACAGCATAGCTGTCGGCCGTTGAGCGGTTGAGTATGTTGCGAAGATCGGAGTTGTTGATGATTTTGACGTTGTTGCCTACGTCGCGGATACAAGTCGCACGGATGCCGATACTGTCGACAGTACCGCGGAACCCGTTTACTTCGATTATGTCGCCGACGTTGAACTGATCCTCAAAGACAAGGAAGATACCGGTAACAAGGTCCTCGACGAGACTCTGAGCGCCGAAACCGATTATCAAAGCAATGATCCCGACGGAAGCGAAGATCGTGCTGAGGTTGACGCCGAGCGCCGACAGGCACCAAAAGATACCGATAATCGTCATAATGTAGGAGATAGCGCTTTTTGCGAGAGATACGGCGCTTTTTGCCTTCGGTTTTTTCGGTTTAAGCTTGTTGAGGATGAAGAGAATGAGGTTTGTGATAATGACAAGCATAAGAATAATGGCGATGACTTGGAAAAGCGTTACCAAGTTGATTTTGAGGGCGCCGGAGATTTTGCTGACGTCACCGCCTAACTTAGACCAGGTATTCTTTAAACTTGCTTTCGTATTTGCGGAAAGGAAAGGAATGAGCGAGGGGTTCGTGATGATCAAAAACAGGATGAGAGCGATGACACCTCCGATAACTTTACCGAGGTGGCCTTTGAAAAAGGTCTTAAAACCGGAGGAAGATTTTTCTGTGGATTTGTTGGGTTCTTGCTGTGACATAGGGAGTGCTCCTTTCATAAAAAACGTTCGTTTTAATTTTAACTTATCGTCAGATGCAGGACGTCGGTGCCGTTTTCGTTAATAACGCCTGCGTTAGAGGCGGGAGGATCGGCGGATACCATTGAAATCTCGGTATACCGTTTGCCTCCTGTCATCGTGAGCGGGTACAAATAATATAAGCCTTTTTGGTCGAGAGTATCTTCAACGAATAAGGCGGCTTCCTTTCCGTAGACGTTCAGTTTGACTCCGGAATCGACCATTACCGCGCTTTGGCTGTATTCCGCGCGCAGCAGGATACCGACGTCATACTGCAGGCTTTCGTTGACGGTCAGCGAGCCGTCGCCGGTGAATTTGATACTGCCGCCGTAGGAATAGCCCCATACCAAAACCGCGTCCAAATGATTTTCCCCGACGAGCTTTACAGTGAATCCGTTACCCATCATATTGACGTTGAGGCAGGGACCGTTAAAATCGGTGAGAGTCAAAACGTTGGTGTTGCGGTCATACTCCGCGCCCTCGATCCATTCTGTTTCGACCGGTAAAAAGTTGCCGTTTTCGTCCTGCCAGCCGTATGCGGACCCGGCATACAGCCATTGTTGAGTATTGGCTTCGCCGGACTCGAACCGGATAAATTCCTGATCCAAGACGCCGATACCGGGCACTTCGCCGTTCGGTTCCAGATTGGGGAGCGAGGGGAAGTAGTAGTCGGCTTCTTCAACGGTGTCCCAGGGATCTTCATCGTAATAATCGTCGTAATACTCATCGTAATATTCGTGATAATGCGAATAAATGTCATGGATAAGCGGGTCGTGATAAAGAATATCGATACCGAGAGCATTATTTGTAATAACGACTGCCGTGATAACTGCGGCCGCCTGCAGAAGAAGGGTACGTCGATGAAGTGCTTGCGGGGTTGCGGTTTGCCGTCTTTCCGACGAAAACGTTTCCTGCTGCTGAACGGCATTGAATTCGTCGCCGAGCGGCGGAAGAGCCGAAGGTACGTCGGGTTCCGGCGGGATTGCAACTTCCGGAGCAACCGTTAATTCCTCCGGTAGCGGAGCGAGCGCTTCAGGGGACCGGATATCGTTCGGAAGTATCGGGTGCGCAGGTTGTCCATCGACTATGCGATTGTTTCGTCCCATATATTTCTCCTTTCTAAAGGAATAAAAACGAGATACGCGGTCGTCCGGATCGATTTTAATACTTTCCGGACGTTTAAAAAAAATCTAATTTTCTTTAATTATATAGTAAATTTTCCGCTTTGGCAATAGTTTTTATTTATTTTTACTGTCGGGTTTTTAAAAAGCACTTGACAAAAACTGAAAAACGTGTTAATATAAACCGAAAATAGGAAAGGAATATGGAAAAATGCGCGACGCTTGTATGTTTTGGAAAGCAGATCGATTTTATTATTACTTTTACTTTGTTTAAAACAGGTAAAAGCGATTTGTGATGCAACAAAACAGGTAGCGTGGTGATGATCCTTTTCCGGATCATATATCTTGCAAACCTTGCCGTGCGGGTCACAGATCCGCACGGATTTTTATTTTACAATATCGAAAAAAGAGGCGCGAAATGAAAAACATAGAAGAAGCAAGAAAAGAAATACAGAATATCGATGCCGAGATCGCGGAATTGTTTAGCAGGAGAATGGCTGCGGCGAAATATATAGCGGCTTATAAGAAGGAGCGCGGACTTCAGGTCTTTGACGCGGAACAGGAGAAAAAGGTGCTGGCACGCTGTGAAGATTTGATGAAGGACGAAGTTTTGAAACCTTACTATCTTCAGTTCGTGCAGAACACCATGGATATTTCGAAAAAGTATCAGAAGCATCTGATGGCGGGCACGAGAGTGGCGTTCAGCGGCGTCGAGGGGGCATTCGCGCATATAGCGGCGAAACGTATTTTTCCGGACAGCGAATGCGTACCGCTTTCATCGTTTGAAGCGGCGTACCTTTCCGTTGTTGAAGGTGAATGCGATTATGCCGTTCTACCGATCGAAAACAGTTATTCCGGAGAGGTAGGTCAGGTCATGGATCTGATGTTCCACGGAAGTCTGTTCGTGAACGGCGTCTACAATATGCAGGTAGTTCACGACCTTTTGGGTATACCTGACGCGGACATATCTGATATTCGGACGGTCGTCAGTCATCCGCAGGCGCTCAGTCAGTGCAGACCCTATATAAAAATACATTCATTCAATGAAATAAACGAGATCAATACGGCAGTCGCCGCCGAAAGAGTTGCAAAAACGAACGACAAAACGCTTGCAGCGATAGGCAGTGAAGAAACTGCCGCATTATACGGACTGAAGATACTCGATCATGATATAAACGAAAAAGATGAC
>JAGAEK010000146.1 GCA_017828835.1 Oscillospiraceae bacterium
GACAAAACCGCGTTTTTGAAATATAATGGTTATACTAAATATTTTTTAATTCGGAGAAGTACTCAAGAGGCCGAAGAGGCGCCCCTGCTAAGGGTGTAGGTCGGACATAACCGGCGCGAGAGTTCAAATCTCTCCTTCTCCGCCAAATGAGACGCAATTCTTTTGCGTCTCATTCACTATTTTTTTGTTGTAACCCTAAATAATTAATGGAGAAAGAAGGTTTTATTATGGAAAAAGTAAAAGAATTAAGAGAAAGACTAGAGAAAGATCTTGAAAAATTAGAAAAGGAAGAGGGACAAGCTAGAGATGAAGATGCAATAAAAGGTCTTAAAAATTTAATTGCTTTGTCAGATGAAGAATTGATGAAAAATGTTGAAAATACAAGTAGTAAAGAAATGACAGATGAAGACTTAGATAATGTTGCAGGTGGTAGGAATTTGAACGATACATGGACATGTCCAGAATGCGGTAGAATCATATGCTTTAGTAGAAGTATGGATTCAAATATAAAAGATCATATTAGACACCATGAAGCATTACGCGAATTGTACGGTGATGCCTATGATAGAATTTTTCATTATAATAAATAATTAAAAGAAAAAGTCGCGCAAGCGGCTTTTTTCTTTTTGCACTCTTCACTATTCACTTTTCACTCTTCACTATTCACTCCTTCCCCGCGACTTTTTCAAGTGAAGAGGTAAGAGTGAATAGTGAAGAAGTTATGGTAGCTTTGCTGCGCAAAGCATTGGCTTTAAAAAAACATACTATTATCCCCATCCACCAAAATCAAAAGCGGCACCAAGGTGCCGCTTTTAATTTTGCGTTATTGATTTTCTGCGTTATATAATTCGAGTTTCTTCAGTCTTTCCTCAAACGCGACCATATCTTCGTCGTTCGCGTATACGAAATGTCCCGGGCGGATCTCGCGCATTTCTCTCGGACTTGCTTCGGGATCGTCCTCTTCCTTCGTATATACGATCGAATCTCTCTGTTTTTCTATGATCGGATCGGGCATCGGTACCGCGCTGAGCAGCGAGATCGTGTAAGGATGTACGGGATACCTGAACAGATCCTCCGATTCCGCGATTTCAACGATCTTACCGAGATGAATAACAGCGATCCTGTCCGCGATAAATCTGACGACTGACAAATCGTGCGCAATGAAGAGATAAGTGAGATTCTTTTCCTTCTTGAGCTTGTTCATCAGGTTGAGTATCTGCGCTCTGATCGAAACGTCCAGAGCCGAAATGGGCTCGTCGGCAATTATCAGCTGCGGTTCCATGATCATTGCGCGGGCAATACCTACCCTTTGTCTTTGTCCGCCCGAAAATTCATGCGGGTATCTCGATTTATGTTCCGGGAGAAGTCCGACGTCTTCAAGCGCCTTATCGACCTTGGCGATCCTGTCTTCTTCATCTTTGTAAAGATGGAAGTTGTACAATCCCTCGGAAATGCAGTATTCGATCGTGGCGCGCTCGTTGAGAGACGCGGCGGGATCCTGGAAGATCATCTGAATATTTCTGATGACGTTTCTGTCCTGCTTGCGCGAGATCTTACCGGAAATGCGTTCTCCGTTGAACAGTATCTCGCCCGCAGAACACGGATTGATGCGGATGGCAGCTCGTCCGAGCGTTGTTTTTCCGCTGCCGGATTCGCCGACAAGAGCGAAAGTTTCTCCGCGGTAGATGTCAAAACTTGCGTCTTTGACCGCTTTGAACTTTTTCTTTTTTCCGATATCAAAGGAAATATCGACGTGCCTGATTGAGAGGATGACTTCGCGTTCGTTATTGTTCGTCGACATAGAAGGCACCTCCCTTTCCAGTCATTTTTTCGATCTTCTCATGCAGATCTTGAATAACCTCCGGCTTTTCAAGAGAAGGCGCTCTCGGATCGAGCAGCCACGTCTTTGCGTAATGCGTATCGCTGACGCGGAAGAACGGCGGCTCTTTTGCAAAGTCGATCTTAAGAGCATGAGGATTTCTCGGAGCAAACGAATCGCCGATTATCCTGTTGAAAAGAGACGGCGGCGTTCCGTTGATATAGTAAAGGTCCTCTCCCTTTACGCCGAGCTGAGGAAGCGACGACAGAAGCGCCCAGGTATACGGATGCTTCGGATCGTAGAATATCTCTTCGACCGTTCCGTACTCGATGATCTGACCGCCGTACATAACGCCTACGCGGTCGGCGACTTTCGCAACGACGCCGAGGTCGTGTGTGATGTAAATGGTCGTGAAACCGAGTTCTTTCTGCAGATCTTTTATCAATTTGATGATCTGCGCCTGGATCGTAACGTCAAGCGCCGTGGTCGGCTCGTCGCAAATGAGGATCTCCGGATGGCAACTGAGCGCAATGGCGATAACTATCCTTTGACGCATTCCGCCGGAATACTGGAAAGGATACTCGTCAAAACGATCTGCGGCGTTAGGTATACCAACCCTTGCCATCATGCTGATCGCCTGCTCTTTTGCTTCCTGCTTGGAAATTTTCTGATGCTTTTCAATGACCTCGACGATCTGGGAGCCGATCGTTTTGATCGGGTTGAGCGAAGTCATAGGATCCTGGAAAACGGTGGATATCTTCGCGCCGCGGATCCCTTCCCAGTCTTTATCGCTCTTGAGCTGAACGAGGTCGACGTCGTGGAACATGATCGAACCGTTCGTCACGCGGCCGTTCGATTCAAGCATACCGGTAAACGTTTTCGTAAATACCGATTTGCCGGAGCCGGATTCGCCGACGATAGCAAACGTTTCGCCTTCGTAGAGATCGAGAGAAACGTTTCTGATCGCCGTAAGATAGTTTTTACGGACTCTGAATTTAACTTCAATATCCTTTGCGGACAATATAATATTCTTTTCAGCCATACCGTCCTCCTATCTGTGCGTGCGGGGATCGGCCGCATCGGCAAGTTTCTGCCCCACGATATAAAGCGATATGGATATAATGGCCAGAATGGAAACCGGTATCCAGAACAGGTGCGGATATCCTCTCATGTACGAGGTATAGTTCGATATCGTGCGTCCGAGAGAAGCATATTGCATTCCGAGACCGAGTCCCATATAGGACAGGAAGACCTCATAAGATATGAGTGCCGGAACCTGTCTTGAAATGTAGGTCATAATGACCGAGATGAGATACGGTAGTATGTTCTTCGTAACCATCGTCCAGGTGCTGGTGCCGAGGCATTTCGACGCGAGGTTGTATTCACGGTCGCGGATGATCATAACTTGCGTTCTGATGAAGTACGCCACGAAGATCCAGTCGGTAACGGTCATCGTAAAGATCAGAGGACCGAAACCGTTTCCGAGAATATAGGAAAGGATCATGGCGATAAGCAGGAACGGGACGTTTGAAATGACGTTGTAGATCTCTATCATCCACTTGTCCATTTTTTTGGAAAAGCCCCAAATTGCGCCGACGATAATACCGACGATCATATCGATCGCCGTAGCCGCAAGACTGACGATGAGTGAGTTGCGTGCTCCTTCCCAAACGACGTCAAAGACCTCGTTTCCGATATCATCCGTTCCGAAAATATGTTCCGCAGATGGAGCGAGATACTTTCGGGAAGCGTCATTTATATAAGGGGCGTCCATCGGGTCGTAATTTGAAAACGACGGATAAATAAAAGAGAACGCCACAATGAAAATAACGAGTATCGAAACCGCAATGTTCATTTTACTGCCGACAAACGTCTTCCACACAGACTTCCAATAGGAGTAGCGCGGAGCCGCGATGATCTCGGATTTTTTCTCGTCAAATTCGGCTTGGCAGAAGAGTTCGTCTTCGTTGACTGCAACTTCTTCCTCAGGTGAAACCGTCTCTTCGGGATTTTTGCCAAAATCCTTATCGAGGCGGTATTTATCAAACATGTGTTTTTTCAAGAAATTTATCATGATCTGCCCGCCTTTTCACTGAGTGATATCCGAGGATCTACCTTGGTAAGTATGATGTCGCCGATAAACACAGCCAACACCGATATACCCGCGAACATAAACACAAGAGCCACGATCATTGAGTTATTATACTTGTTGATCGAATCAGGGAGCATTTTCCCCATACCGCCGACGGAATAAACCGCTTCGGTAATGATGGCGCCGGTAATGCACACGGCAAGCGACGTCGGGATGCCGTGCGCGATCGGGATGATCGCGTTTTTGAAAATGTGCTTGCTGAATATTTCGTTTTTGTTGAGTCCCTTTGCCTTGGCAAATTTAACGTAGTCGGAATTCATTTGGTCTACGACATATCTTCTCATCCAGAGCATAAGGCCCGAGATAGAGGGGAGCGCCAAAGATATGGCAGGAAGGATCCACGAACGTATATCTCCGGAGCCGTACACAGTAAATACCGACGGCAAAGCAAACAACGCCGTGCCGATATATCTGAACAAATAGATGTACGCAAGTGAAGGTACCGCTATAATAAAGATTATATAAATCATTCCGAGTTTATCAACCAGTTTATCCTTGTTCTTTGCCATGGCAACACCCATGGGAAGACCAACAAGATATGACAAAACCATGGCGATAATGCCCATTATAAAGGACGTGCCTACCATTGACGGCTGATTTTTCCGGGTTTGATAATTTGCATAGTTATCGACAAATTTATTGCGATCCATTACATCCGGGTTATACTTGTAAGTCAGTGTGCCGAATATAATAGCCGACTCGGCGGTATAGCCGGTCTCAAAAGTAACTTCCCTTTTGACCTCTTCTCCCTGAGATTGGAAAATAACGTCAAGAACCTCAAATCCCTGGAAAGTCGGATATGATTTGCCGAGATTCAAAGTTATAATATTTTGATGTATAAACGGGAAGATGGAATCTGTGTAAATAAGGTATTTGTGTACCGTACCGCTTCCGATCAGGGCAAGTCCGCCCGTCGGAGTGGTACCGAATTTGATGTATCTCTCAAGATCCGGGTTATTGGGATCCTGAACTGCCCAAGGCGTGTCTATTTGTATAAGATTTCCGAACCATGTAAGAAGTCTTTTCGCTATCGGAATATCTTTGAAAGCATAAAGTTTCTTGTTTGTGAATTCCGCGACCGTATATCCGTTTTTCTCGTACTCTTCCCTGAATTGTACTGATTCGACAGAGCCCGGTTCAATTGCAGCTTCAACGCGAGGATCGGCCTGACCGTACAATGCAACGCAATAATCCGAGATGGTTACATAATCAAGATATCCAAGCTTTTCCCACGTCGTATAAATATAGTTCGTTTTTTCATCCGGCTTTCCTCCGAGTTTGCGGAATGTCGGATCGTCAAAGAATATATTGTCACGGGGTATCAGCGTGAAAAGCAAAATAAAAACTATCACTATTATTATAAGCAGGGATATCAGCGATCTTAAAAGTCGCGAAAGCACGTAACCCTTTTTCACAATAATCTCCTTAATCATAACAACGAGAGCCGGGAGCACAAGTCTTCCGGCTCTCGATGTTTTGTGTCATTTAATAATCGATTTAATAATCGTAATTACGCGCAAGGATTATTCACCCTTGAGCCATTTTTCTTTTGCTGCATAGTAGTCAGCCGCTTTAACAACTTCGTCCTGGAGCTTCATATATTTGAAGTAAGGAACGACGTTGTAGGATGCCTGACCGTAGAGACCGTAAGCAGCGGAGAAAGGAACCACCTTGCTGAGAACAAGGTTTGCACCGGACGTCGAGTACGGTCTGATTATACCGTTTGCAAGAAGGATCGCTTCGATCTTAGCAAATGCTTCGATACGAGCGTCACCGCTGAGTACCGTAGCAGCGTCGAGCAGCGTTTTAACTTCGTCCAAGCCAATAGCCTTGAGAGCCGCGACGTTGGATTCCGACTGACCCTGGTCAACAGCGTTGATACCGGAGTAGTTAAGCATATCGCCATCTTCCGCATTGTAGCAGTTGATGTATGTGAGCGGGTCGCCGTAGTCCGGGCCCCAACCAGCGCCGAACGCGAAGTCGATGCTGTTGTCCGCGCCTGTCGGGCAGGTGTAGAATGAGCTGTAGTAAGCAGTCTTATCGGCAAACATTACAAGGTTGATTTTTACGTAGTCGCCGATTGCTTTTTCGATAGAATCTTTCATAGCAAGAGCTATCTTTGTGTTGTTCTCATTTGCAGAGTTAACGGGATAGTCGAGGTGGATCGGCCATTCGGATATCGTGTCGCCGAGTTCCGTCTTTGCAGCTTCTGCAAACGCTTTAGCTCTTTCAGGATTGTACCAAGCGTCCTGACCGTCGTTGAGGTCAATGCCTGCAAAAGTGGGATTGAGTTCTTCAAGATACTTCGTTACGAGCGCGCCGTAAGCCGTGCCGTCCGTCTTAGCTGCGAACGTGTAAGGAACAAGAGTGTTTCTTGCAGCGTCAAGAGCTCTTTCTTCACCCTGTGTGATCGTCTGAGTAGCTTTCGTGGAGTAAGCAGCGTAAACCGCAAGACGGAAGTTCTTGTTCAGGATAGCGGCTTTGGTGTCTGCCTTCTGAGCGTCCGTCTTATCCGTCGTGGATACGGAAGTGTCGCTGTAAAGCGTGTAAAGCTGTCTATCAAAGTTGAACGCGCCCCAGAAAGTGGTGGCGTCAGTCATGCTCTTGTACTGGTTGTCTTTGTAATCTCTGTCGGCAACTTCAACAACCTGAGGCAGGTTGGAGTTTATTGCCGTAGAGGTAACTTCGCCGCGAACGAACATATTGAAGTTCTGGTCAGCTTCTTTACCGTCGGAATACGTTACTTTTACGTGGTCAACGAAAACGTTGTCTTTGTCGTAGTATTTCTGGTTCTTGTCGAACTTGACTTCCTGGTTTGCAACGAGAGACGTCAGAATGTAGCAGCCGTTGTAAAGGATGCCGGCCGGCTCAACTGCGCCGAAGTTCTCGCCTTTGGCAGCAAGGAAATCAGCGTTGATCGGGTAGAGGATCGAGTACGTCGTCATGCCGTCGAAGTAGCCGCAGGGCTGAGTAAGCGTGTAGGTAAGTTTGTTGCCTTCAGCTTTGATACCGACTTCGTCCCATGTAGCCGTACCGTCTTTGTACGCTCTGAGGTTGACGATGAGGTCTTCAACCAGAGAGAGTGTCTGAGAAGAAGTAGCAACAGCGTGCTTCAGACCCGTAACGAAGTCTTCAGCAGTGACTTTCGCGTAAACTTCGCCTTCGCTGGTGACCCAGTTAGCGTTGTCACGGATGTTGAAAGTCCAGACGCTTGCGTCTTCATTTGCCGACCAAGTTTCAGCCATGCCGGCGATAAGCGTGCCGTGGCTGTCCTGAGTAAGCAGACCTTCGATGAAGTTGGACGTGTAGTCGCCGTTAGCGGATTTGTTGTTGTAAACGTAGTCCAACGTTGTGATGTCGAACATGTCGATCATGGAATACGTCGTTGTATCCCATTTTACCTTTTGTTCTTCAGGTTCGCCGCATGCCGTAAGGCAGATCAGCAGCATAACCGTTGCGAGAATGAGCGAGATAACTTTTTTCATTGTTTTTCTCCTTTTTAAATTTTTTGTCGATGTAAAACATCTCATATGCTC
>JAGAEK010000147.1 GCA_017828835.1 Oscillospiraceae bacterium
ACGGCGTCGATGCCCCTTCGGTAATAAGGCAGGATATAATCATAAAGCCCGGCTAGCTCACTGTCCTTCAAAAGTGTATTGACCGTCAGATAGACCCTGACGTCACGGAGATGCGCGTAATCGATCGCTTCGAGCAGTTCGTTTTCGTACCGTTCCTTGTCATGAATATAACTGACGGCGTGTGCAGCGTCTTCGATAACTACCAACTTATGGTATGATTTGCAGCATTCGTTATTTATTTCCGACATATATTCCGGTACAAAAAGGTCTTTTTTTCCATGGAAAAAAAGTATCGGAATATCGCATTTTTTTAAAGCGTCGATCGTTGAAGACGCTTTAAAATCAAATTTTGCAAATATTACTGAAATAACGTTCATACAGTATAAAAAAGGGAAAACAAGAATATGATATTTGGTTTTAAATAAATAGGAAAATATATCCCAGGCAGAAGTAAATCCACAGTCGGCAACAATTCCTTTGACGTTGCGCGGAAGTTCAAGACCCGCAGCCATCAGTACCGTCGACGCTCCCATCGAGATCCCGCAAAGGAATATAGCGTTATCTTCTCCATATCTTTTGTTGATATATTTTATCCATTCGAGACAGTCGTATTTTTCCAACGCTCCGAAACAAATATATTTGCCTTCGCTCAGCCCGTGCGCTCGCTGATCAGGAAGAAGAATATTAAACCCGAGAGTATGATAAAATTTGAAGATCCCTGCAAAATCGTACATTCCGATAGAACGATATCCATGCATCAGTATCACGGTTTTTTTACTGTTTTTGTAAGGAATAAAATAGGCGTGCAGCTTTGTACCGTCAAAAGAACTTATTTCAATATTTTCCGGGTCGTTTGATAAAAACCAAAGAGAACCGCTTTCTATGATATCTGCATATTTGCTTCGGACAATATTATCGTCTTTTATCGGCGCATACGACGTCGGCTGCGATTTTGAGCGTACAATTGAATTTTTAAATAATTTTGCAGACATTACGATAATAATCAAAATCAGTACCGCAATAAACGCTACAGCGATCTCCATATAAACTTGTTCTCCTTAATTGTATTGTAATTTCGAGAAATATGTGTTATAATTTTAAAAAATTTTCTTTTGACATAATGTAGCAGGCGTTATCAAGTATTGTTCCGTCATAATTTGAGTAAGCATGAGAAAGTACGCCTTCAAAAATAAAACCGCATTTTTCAATAACTCGTTTTGAACGTACGTTTTCAGGAAAATGATATGCTGAAACATAATTCAGATTCAATTCGGTGAACGCATAGTTTAAAACTGCTCTTGACGCTTCAACGGCAAAACCTTTGCCCCAATATTCTTCTCCGATCGAATATCCGAGCATTTTTATATCGTCGCAATTCCGTTTTTTGTCGTTATAAAGTCCGACTGAACCGACGAACTTTTCCGAATCTTTTAATATTATTGCCCAAGTTAATTTTTCTTTTCGTAACACTGAAAGTATTTTTTTCGATTCTTTTATATTTTCATGCGGCTTCCAACCAGCATTCGGACCCACGTTCGGATTTTGAGCGTATTCATAAAATGCTTTAAGATCGTTTTTTTTAAAACGACGAATAATCAATCGTTCGGTTTCCATAATCATTTGAAAGTTACTCCTTGAACGTAAATACATCTATTATATTATAATTTTTTTCAGGTATTGTAAAGTAGAATATAGCTGTCCGGGAGGAAATATATTTGTGAATAATAAACTTAATATCGTACTGCTCGAGCCGCAGATACCTCAAAACACGGGAAATATTTCGAGAACCTGCGCCGCGACCGGAGCAAAGCTGCACATGATACGCCCGTTCGGGTTTACTATCGATGATAAAAAGCTTAAAAGAGCGGGATTAGACTATTGGGATCTTTTGGATTTGGAATATTACGACGATATAAACGATTTTTATTCGAAAAACGAAGGCGAATTTTATTATTTTACGACTAAAGGCCAAAACCGGTACTGCGATATTGAATATTCCGGTAACGTATATTTAATATTCGGAAGAGAAGACGCGGGGATACCGGAAGAGATACTCGTGAAAAATCCTTCGAGATGCGTAAGGGTACCTATGATCGAAGGGGCCAGAAGTCTGAATCTTTCAAACACAGTAGCTCTTGCGGCTTACGAAACGCTGCGCCAATGGAACTTTGACGGGTTGCTTACTGTCGGACAACTGACAAAATATAAATGGTGAATTAAGGAGAAAGTGATATGGATCTGAATTTTAAGAATAAGTTTACCGAAATTTACAAAGAAAATATTACAAGAGCCGGTGCAGACGAGCTCTATGATTGGCTCTGTACTACCGACTTTTTTACTGCTCCCGCAAGCGCAAAATATCACAGCGCTTTTGAAGGCGGACTTGTTTATCACAGTATAAGCGTTTTCGACGTTATGATGGAAAAACACTTTGAAAAAGATGACAGCAAAGAAAGTTTTGCAATATGTGCATTGCTTCATGACGTGTGTAAAATTCAATTTTATAAGGTTGCTTACAGAAATGTAAAAAACGAAGAAACCGCAAGATGGGAAAGAGTCGCATATTATAATATAGACGACGTTTTTCCGTTCGGACATGGAGAAAAATCGGTATATTTAATAGAGAGATTTATGAAACTCAAGCCCTCTGAAGCTATTGCCATAAGATGGCATATGGGCGGGTTCGACAACGCTTCAAAAGGCGGAGATTATTCGATAAGCAACGCTTATGAAAAATATCCTTTAGCTGTAAAACTTCATATTTCGGATCTTGAGTCTACATATTTGAGAGAAAGCCAAATATAAAAAGGTGATCGTATGGAAACGAATAAAGATATTGAAAATTTAAAACTGATATGTAATACATGCAATAAATGCGGACTTTGCAAAACCCGTACGAACGTCGTTTTCGGTGTCGGAAATACGAATGCCGACGTAATGTTCATAGGGGAGGGACCCGGAGAAAACGAGGATCTTCAGGGTGAACCTTTTGTCGGAAGAGGCGGACAACTTCTCGACAAAATGCTTGACGTGATCGATTTATCGAGAAAGAAAAATATATATATCGCAAATATGGTGAAATGCCGTCCGCCGCAGAATCGCGATCCGGATCCAGAAGAAGTTGAAAAATGTATCGGATATCTGAAAGCGCAAATAAAAGCGGTAAACCCGAAAATAATTGTCTGCTTGGGGAGAATCGCGGCTATCAATATAATATCTCCTGATTTCAAAGTTACCTCTCAACACGGACAGTTTTTCGAAAAGGAAGACGGTATACTTTATATGGGAGTGTTTCATCCTGCGGCATTGCTCCGTAATCCTAACAATAAACCGGATGCCATGGAGGATTTTTTCAAATTAAGAGACAAAATAAAAGAAATTGCTCCCTATACGTATAATGATTAAAATAAAAAAAGATGCTTAACGCATCTTAATTTAAGTTTATTTTATTTTATATACTTTTGATTCCGTATTTTGGATAAGATTCAGAAGCGACGTTGCAAACAACGGGTATTTCTCAGCCAAAGATTCCGTCGTTATTGCCAGTAATTCGGGATTCGGAATTTCCTGCTGATCGGGAAGAAGATGACCGGAAGTCAAAGCACACGCACGTTCTTCACAAATATTCATCGAGGCGTTGCTGTATCCTCTGTAGACCTGTTCGGGAACATTAAACATTGCAGATTGATTTTTTATATTCGTTTTATACGTTATTCTGAACATTTTGTATACAGCGATCATCAAATATTGAGATATATCGGATACAAGTTCCTTGCTTCCGCATTTTGACAATAAATCAAACAGTATATTCAAAGAGTTTGATATAAGCTTTTTATTGAGTATCGGAAGCACGCTTCCTTTCATATGAGATTCTTTTCCGATCGCTTCGGGTTCCGGAATTTCATCAACGGTAATAAGATTACCGGACCGTTCAGGAGATCTTCCGAGAAGATAATCACATGACACATTGTAAAAATCAGCGGCTTTAATAAGAAAATCAAGTCCGCACTCACGGATCCCTTTTTCATAATGTGAGAGTAATGCCTGGGAAATATCAAGTTTTTTCGCTGCTTGTTTTTGACTCAGACCGCATTCTTTGCGGAGAAG
>JAGAEK010000148.1 GCA_017828835.1 Oscillospiraceae bacterium
CATATATTCATAACGCACGGATAACCGGTTTCTTCGGCGAAGTATTCGGATATTCTCAGACATGCTACCGTGTGATCGATCCAGAACTGTCTGACTTTTTCGTCCGGAGAAGAAAGCGTCAGTCCGGAACTTGCCATGGGGTGAGAGAAATACGTCGGGTTAAAATCAATACCAACTCCGAGTTCTTTCGCGAAATCGACCCATTTTCTAAAATGTTCGGGCTTGAGTTTATCTCTGTCTGCGAATTCTCCGTCTTCAAAAATAGCATAGGACGCGTGTAAATTGAGCTTTTTTCTGCCTCCGGTGATTGAAAAAACAAGTCTGAGATCGTCCATCAATTCCTTTGGATTTCTTGCTTTTCCCGGATAATTTCCCGTTGTCTGTATTCCGCCGGAAAGAGCCTCTTTGCTGTCGAAGCCGTTTACGTCGTCGCCCTGCCAGCAGTGAACGGAAATACTGACGTTTCTGAGTCTTTCAATGACTTTGTCGGTATCGATTCCCAATAAAGCGTATTTTTCTTTTGCAGATAAATAATCGTTTAATGCCATAATGATACTCCGTTTTCTCTATTTTTCGATTTTTGCCGAGAGAATGATTTCTTTTGCTTTTGATATACTGTCCGCAGCTCCCGATGCAATAAGCTGACCGGCAAAATTGCCGAGCGCAGTTGCTTCCGAAGCGCCGCGAATCACTTTTTTGCCTGTGATCCTTTCCGTCAGTTCGCAGAGAAGAGGATCTTTAACTCCTCCTCCGAGAAGTGAAATCGTATCGAATTTTCTTCCGCAGACAGATTCCAGCCCTTCTGCGGCTCTTTTATAACTTTCTGCAAGTGAAATATAAACGACCGCATAAAGTTCACCATCCGTAACGTTTTCGGGGAGATGCGATTTAATAGCTTTTGTCATAGATTTAGGCGACAGAAAATCGGGGTGATTTATGTCTATGCGGAGTTTTGTCCCTATATTTTCTTTTGCCATGTTCATTATTTCGTCGTAGGAGAGACCGCTTTCCTTCTTTAACGACTGTATGATCCAAAGCCCGGTAATATTTCTTAAGAATCTGATGTCACCCGAGAATCCGCCTTCGTTTGTGAAGTTTTCTTTGAATGCTTCTTCTGACAAATTCGGATCGTCTATCGATATTCCTATCAAAGACCACGTCCCGCAGGAGAGATATATCGAGTCCGGATCGGGAACGCTCAATACCGCGGAGCCTGTGTCGTGCGTGGCAACGAGAAGTATCTTCGGACAAAATCCGATATACCCGGCGATTTCGTCTTTGACCGGCCCGATCTCGATGCCGGGCAGCGTCGGCTTTATAAATATTTTTCTCGGAAGACCGAAAATATCTATCAGTTCGTCGGACCAGTCGCGCTTTTGGGCGTCAAGGAGACCGGACGTGGATGCGTCGGTATACTCGCAGGTGATCTTTCCCGTCAGAGCGTAATTGATATAGTCCGGGATGAAGATCAGTTTTTCTGCTTTTTCAAGAAGCTCCGGCTCGTGTTTTTTGATATAGATAAGCTGATGAACGGAATTGATAGCCATTTTCTGTATTCCCGCGATGGAATACATCTTTCTGAACGTCGTTTTTTCTTCGACGTCATTTTCATAATTATCCGTCCGATGGTCGCGATATGCAACAAAATCGGAAACCGGTTCGTTGTCGGTGTCAAGAAGTATGAAATCCACTCCGAACGTATCCACGGCGATATAATCCGCGTCATAACCGTTCAGGTGCGCAAAGCGCAGGCCCTCGATAATGTTTTTTAAAAGGGAATCAATATCCCAGCATATACGGCCGTTTTTCTCGGTCACTCCGTTTGAAAAACGGAATATTTCGTTGACAGTCAAAGCGCCGTCTTTATATTCGGCGTACAAATGTCTTCCGCTTGACGCGCCTATGTCCACGGCAATGTATCTTTTGATTGAATCCCGAACTGTTTCCATATTATTCTCCGAAACATTTATATTCATTATAAGTATATCATCAGTGCAAAATAAAATCAATAGAAACGTGGGTTACCTTTAAAAAAGGTTTTAATCTTGACAAACAGCCGAAATAGTGATACAATTCTTTGATTAAATATAGTACGTTTAAGAAGGAAAATGTATATGTTGGTAAGTAAATTGCTCGGCGAGCGCCTGAAAGAGGCTCCGAAGGATTGCGTGATAGACAGCCACGCTCAGATGATCAGAGGCGGATATATGAAATACGTCTCTAACGGCAGTTATTCTCTTTTTATGCCCGCAAGACGTATTACGAGAAAAATTGAAAACATAATCAGAGAGGAAATGGACAGGATCGACGGTCAGGAAGTTCTCATGCCCGTAGTTATGCCGGCTTCAATTTGGGAGGAATCGGGAAGATATACCTCGATCGGTGCCGAAATGGCAAGACTGACCGACAGAAGCGGCAATCCGATGGTCCTCGGTATGACTCACGAGGAAGCGGCAGTTCAGCTTGCGCGCGATACCGCAAAATCATATAACGATTTTCCGTTTATGATCTATCAGATACAGACAAAGTTCAGAGACGAGCCCAGATGCAGAGGAGGGCTTATCCGCGTCCGCGAATTTACTATGAAGGACGCGTATTCCTTCCATACCTCGATGGAAGATCTGGAAGAGTATTATCAGAGATGCTATGATGCGTACGTTCGCATTTTCAAGCGCGCCGGCGCGAAAAACGTCGTTGCCGTAAAATCCGACAGCGGAATGATGGGCGGATCCGTTTCTCACGAATTTATGCTCCTTACCGATATCGGAGAGGATACTCTTGCCATCTGTCAGGAATGCGATTACAAGGCCAACGTTGAGGCGGCAGAGTGCATCGTTGACAACAGAAACGACGAAGAGTCTCTTCCGCTTGAAAAAGTATCTACTCCCGACGTCAAGACGATCGAGGATCTCTGCAATTATCTCAAAATCAAGGCGAAAAAGCTCTGCAAAGCTGTCGTTTATCAGAAAAACGATGACGACAGCTATATAATCATTTTTATCAGAGGCGATCTCGAAGTTAACGAAACCAAACTGAGAAACTTCCTCGGCGCAAACGTTCATCCTGCGGCTGAAATTACCGATTCCGATATCGTTGCCGGCTTTATAGGTCCGGTAGGCCTTAAATCAAAGGCAGTCGTAGTTTTCGACAGATCTCTTGAAGGTACGGCCAACCTTGTTTGCGGAGCAAACGAGGCCGATTACCATTTCAAAGGTCTGAATATCACGAGAGACGTGGGAGACGTCAGCCACGTGGACGTTGCCAAAGCGACCTCCGGCGGGATCTGCCCCTGCTGCAAAAAACATTCCATTAAGTTATTCAAGGGTGTTGAAGTCGGAAACATCTTCCAGCTCGGTACAAAATA
>JAGAEK010000149.1 GCA_017828835.1 Oscillospiraceae bacterium
CGTCCATCTGTGCGGAAGCGAGCTTAAATTTCTCCGTATCTCATTTTTTCCCGAGCTCAGTCTCATATTCTTCTGACTTTAAGAGATTTTCGGATATTTCTTTTTCTTCGTTTTCGATCTGTAAAAGTTTATTTTCAATTATTTCCTTTTCCGCAAAGATCTTTTCTTTTTTACCTTCTTCTTCGGCGATCTCTTTTTGTGCGGCTTCACAGCTTTTCTCTATATCGTCATTTTCGAGCCTGCTCTGAGAAATCTCTTCGTCGGCTTTTTCTATGCTTCTCTCGTTGTGTTGTATATCGTTCTTCAATACGGCCGTTTCAGATTCGTTCTCGTTTACTTTCCCTTCGATCTCCCTCGATCTTCTTCTTATTTCTTCAACTTCCGCCGTCAAGCTCTGAGTACTCGAAAATATTTTATCTATCTCTTTTTCTATTTCGTCGTATTCTTTTTCGGCTTTTTCATAATCGTCCCGGACAAGCAGTATCCTGTCCTCGCGCTCTGCGATCTTTCTCTGCAGCTTTCTTATATCTTCGACCCAAAGCGAAATTTCCAACGTCTTCTTCGCTTCGGAAAGTTTCAGAAATTTTTCCGCTTTAACACTCTGAACTCTCAACGGCTCGACTCTGCTCTCAAGCTCGGAAAGTATATCGGTAAGCCTCAATACGTTCTCCTGCGCAAGCTCAAGCCGCTTTTCCGCTTCCTCTTTTCTGAGCCTGAACTTTGATATTCCCGCCGCTTCTTCAAACATTTCTCTTCTCTGTACCGGCTTTGACGAAACTATCTCGGCTATCCTGCCCTGGCCTATAATGGAATATCCGTCTTTACCGAGTCCGGTGTCCAAAAATATCTCGTGAACGTCCTTGAGTCTCGCAATCTCGGAATTTATCCTGTATTCGCTTTCGCCGTTCCTATAATATTTTCTCGAAACGGTAACTTCGTCCCCATAAGGTTTTTCCGGGTCCTGAGATATCAGAGTACCGTCGGAATTATCTATCGTAAGGCAAACTTCGGCAAAGCCGTGCGGATTTCTCTCCGCGGCTCCGTTAAATATAACGTCTTCCATCTTGCCGCCGCGCAATGATTTTGCAGACTGTTCTCCGAGTGCCCATCTGACAGCGTCGCTGATATTACTTTTTCCGCTCCCGTTAGGCCCCACTATGACCGTTACCTTTTTCCCGAAGTCCATCTTTGTTTTGTCCGGAAACGATTTGAACCCCTGCATTTCAAGCGTTTTTAAATACACTTATCTCTCACCCTTTTTTATTTCAACTTCTCCGATTTTTAATTTTTCAGTCTCTTTTACCGTTATATCGTAACCGATATTTTTCAATTCGACGATATTTTTTCTCTTTTGTCCGACCGTTTTAGAAACGTCCTTCGGATTTACGAAAACGTCATATTTCCCTTTTTCGTATTTTAAAAGCTCGTCAGCGATCTTTTCTCTCATTATCTCCGCTTCGCAAAGTTCGTGAAACGCCGGATGATACGCTCCGCCGACCGCCTCGCCTTCAACGTTATCGGACGCGTGAAGCCCTACTCTGATTATTCTGACGTTTGCATCACGGAATATTTTTATAAGTTCCACACACAATTTTACCGATTCTTCAACGCCTTTCGGCTCGTATTCGCCGCACTCAGCCAATCTCTCGAGTTCCGTACCTTTCAGCACTACCGTAGGGTATATTCTTACTGTATCGGGCTTGAGCTTGACAATCTCTTTTGCCGTGTATACCGCGCCTTCGTCGTCATCTCCGTAGAGTCCGGTCATCATCTGTGCGCCGAATTCAAATCCGTAACTCTTTATCATTGCGGCGGACTTTCTGACGTCTTCCGACGAGTGTCCTCTTCTGTTTTTCAAAAGCACCTCGTCTCTCATGCTCTGTATTCCCAATTCTATGGAATCGACACCGTATTTTTTCAATATATCGAGTATTTCCGCGTCTATTGCGTCGGGACGCGTCGAAACTCTTATACCGCTCACCCTTTTGCTTTCAACGTAAGGGTAAGCCGCTTTAAGCAGACTCACCATAGTATCGCGGTCTATCGCCGTAAAGCTTCCTCCGAAAAATGCGATCTGTGTATTTTCCGGATCTACCGTGTTTTTCTCAAACGCCTCTTCGCATATTTTCCCGACCTCTTCCGGCGTCGGCGCTTTCAGAGTTCCGGAAATGGTCCTCTGATTGCAAAAGCTGCAAGCGTTCGGACACCCGCTGTGCGGTACGAATATCGCTATATTTCCGCGCTTCATATCTAAAGTCCCATCAATTCCGAGGCTTCCTTTGCCGCAAGCTGCTCAGCCTCTTTTTTGCTTTTCCCGATACCTCTGCCTATCACGTTGCTGTTCAGATGTACTTCGACCTCAAACCTTTTGTCATGGTCCGGGCCGCTCGATCCGACAAGTATATACTGCAGCGTTTCTTCGGAATTCTGCTGTATAACTTCCTGCAAAAGCGTTTTATAATCGACAAACGTCGGTTTTTCTTCAATCGCTTTCGATATAAATCCTAGTACGAACTCTCTTGCGTTCTCTATACCTCCGTCGAGATATATGGCAGCTATCAGCGCTTCAAACGCATCCGCAAGCAATGACGCACGCTCTCTCCCGCCCGTGATTTCTTCACCTTTTCCGAGCCTCAGATATTTTCCGAGTCCGATCTCCTTCGCAAATCCGAACAGCGTTTTCTCACATACCAATCCCGCGCGTATCTGCGTCAGATCGCCCTCATGGCTCGTGTCGTAAAGTTTGAAAAGATATTCCGACGTGATCAGCGAAAGTACGGAATCGCCCAAAAATTCCTGGCGTTCGTTATTTTCCCGATCTTTGTCTTTGAACTCGTTTGAAAAAGACGAATGCGTCAGCGCGATCAGCAAATACTTTTTATCTTTGAAAGTATATCCGATCTTCTCTTCAATTTCCTGAAAATCAATCATTGCTATCTTCCTTTTCGGTTTTTATCTCTTTGACCGTGCTCGAAATAATATCGATCGCTCCGCTTTCGGTAAATATTACAGCCTGTCTTATCGCGTTTTTTATCGCTCTGCCGTCGGAACTTCCGTGAGCTTTTATCACCGGCTTCGCAACCCCGAGCAAAGGCGCTCCGCCGTGTTCCGAATAATCCATTTTATTTTTAAGTCCGTGCAGTTTCTTTTTCATCGTCAGCGCCGCAAGCTTCGTCAGAACGCTCGAATACATTATACCTTTGATCTCTTTCATCAGTCCGATCGCTACGCCTTCGGTCATTTTAAGCACGATATTGCCGGTGAATCCGTCCGCCACGGCAACGTCGCATACGCCGTTCGGTATATCTCTCGCCTCAACGTTTCCGCAAAAGTTCAGTTTTGAATCTTTCAGCAAAGTATACGCTTCTTTTTGAAGTGTGCCGCCTTTGCATTCTTCCGTGCCTACGTTTATCAGTCCGACCCTCGGAGAATCAATTTTCTCGACTTTTTCCATATATATCGAACCCATCACTCCGAATTGCTGGAGCATCTCGGGTCTGCATTCGGCGTTCGCTCCGCTGTCTATCAAAAGATATTCCCCTGAAAGCGTCGGTATGACCGGCGCGAGAGCCGCTCTTTTGATCCCCTTTATTCTTTTCACCAAAAACGTTGCGCCGACAAGCAAAGCCCCGGTGCTGCCCGCGGAAACCGCCGCGTCGCACTTCCCTTCCGCTACGGCTTTCAAAAGCTGTGCCATCGAGCTGCCGGAATATTGTTTAAGTATTTCATTCGGCTCCGCGTCCATCGGTATTTCGCCGTCGGAGTCGCATATTTCTATATTTTCAAGCGATATACCTCTTTCCGCCGCCGTCTTTTCGATCGTTTTTCTGTCTCCGAACGCAAGTATCCCGATACCGTATTCTTTAACGGCTTCGGCACACCCCTCAAGCGTCGCAAACGGCGCATTGTCTCCGCCCAACATATCGACTCCTATTTTCATTATTATCTTACCTCGTTTCTGTTTACTGCTTCTTCCATACTTTTCAAAGCTCTTTCCGAATACCGTTCGTAACGCTCGTTTTTATCCCTTATTTTTTCCCCTATATCCGGTAAAAGCCCCATAGCGCATCCCATGGGCTGAAAATCTTTTATACTTTCGTCACATATATATTCGGTCAAAGCGCCTGTCATCGTATCGCGCGGAAGTTCAAACGGTATTTTCCCTTCCGCACGCCTCGCCGCGTTTATTCCCGCGATTATTCCCGACGCCGCAGATTCAATATATCCTTCGACTCCCGTTATCTGTCCCGCAAAAAATACGTTCGGATAATTTTTCAGCGAATAATCCTTGTTAAGTAACCTCGGACTGTCGATAAAACTGTTTCTGTGCATTACTCCGTATCTGACAAACTCGGCGTTTTCAAGTCCCGGTATCATCGAAAATACTCTCTTTTGTTCGCCGAATTTCAAATTCGTTTGGAATCCGACCAGATTATACATTATTCCTTCGCGGTCTTCTTTTCGCAGCTGTACCACCGCCCAAGGCCTCTTCCCGTCTTTCGGATCTTTCAGCCCTTTCGGTTTCAGCGGTCCGAATCTCAACGTATCGATCCCTCTCGACGCTAAAACTTCCACCGGCATACAGCCTTCGTAAACCTTATAATCGGGATTGTCGAAATCCTTGAGCGGCGCTCTCTCCGCATTGACAAGTTCCCGCCAAAAAACCTCGTATTCGTCCTTGTTAAAAGGGCAGTTTATATAATCCTCTCCGCCTCTGTCGTACCTGGACGCCATAAAAACTCTGTCGTAATCGACGCTTTCTCCCGTTATTACAGGAGCCGCCGCATCATAAAAACTCAGCGGCGAACCGAGACGTCCGAAAATATCCTCCGCAAGCTTTCCCGCCGTCAAAGGTCCCGTCGCAACTATCGTGATCCCGTTTTCCCAATCTATCTCCGTCTGCTCTTCGTTTATGACTTTGATAAGCTTTTCTTCGTAAATCCTTTTCGTTATCTCATCTGAAAAAAGCTTTCTGTCGACCGCAAGCGCACCGCCCGCCTCAACTCTCGTTTTGTAGGCGGCTTCGACAACGACGGAACCCAGCATCGCCATCTCTCGTTTCAAAAGTCCCGCCGCCGAGCCTAGTCTCTCCGCTTTCAGCGAATTCGAACACACAAGC
>JAGAEK010000150.1 GCA_017828835.1 Oscillospiraceae bacterium
ACGTCTGCTCTCTTTCATCGTGGCCGCCGCCCAATCCCGCGCCTCTGTGGCGTCCGACGGCGTCTATCTCGTCTATGAAAACTATACTCGGCGCATTCTTTTTCGCCTGATCGAACAGATCTCTCACTCTCGACGCTCCGACGCCGACGAACATCTCGACAAAATCAGATCCCGATATCGAGAAAAACGGTACCGCCGCCTCTCCCGCAACCGCCTTCGCAAGCAGCGTTTTTCCGGTTCCCGGAGGTCCTACGAGCAAAACGCCCTTCGGTATCCTCGCTCCGAGCTCTGTGAACTTTCTCGGGTTCTTCAAAAATTCAACTATCTCAACAAGCTCTTCCTTCTCTTCGTCCGCTCCCGCAACGTCTTCAAACATCGTCTTATTCCTCGGATCGGTCGGCTTCGATTTCACCTTTCCGAAATTCATGACCTTTCCGCCGCCGCCAGACTGACGCATCATTATGACCCAAAATACCACCATTATTCCGATAAGTATGAGCGTCGGGATAAACGACACCCACCACGGCGTTTCATTTATCGGAAGATAATCTACCTTTATAGGTGAATTCGGATTCGCTTCGTTATAAGAATTCACCATCTCTCTCGTATCTTCAACAAATATGCTCACGTTGGGAACGACGTAGGTGATAGCTTTGTCGTCTCCTTTTATCTTCATCTCAAGCTCGCCGGATCCAAGATCCAGCGTATATTCCGTTACTTCTCCGCGCTGAAAATACCCGAGTATCTCATAATACTTCGTAGTATCAACCTTTGTACGCATCTTGAACAGCAACGAAACAGCCATTATAACAAGCGCAAGTATTACAACGTATACGCCTATCCCTTTCGTCTTTTTATTCAAACGCTTCATCTCCCAATTACTTAATTTCTATCGCGATCTATTTACTGTAAACCTCGGGCTTCAATACTCCGACGTACGGTAAATTTCTGTATCTTTCATCGTAATCCAATCCGTAACCCACGACAAACTCGTTCGGTATCTCAAATCCGACGTAATCCGCCTTTATATCGGCTTCTCTGCGCTCCGGCTTGTCAAGCAGAGCAGCGATCCTGATACTTTTCGGGTTTCTCTCGTATAACAATTCTCTGAGATAACTCAGCGTCTTTCCGCTGTCAAGTATATCTTCCACTATCAAAACGTCCAGCCCCTCAATGGGTTTATCCAGATCCTTCAGTATCCTGACGACGCCGGTCGTTTTCGTCCCGTTTCCGTAGCTCGAAACCGCCATGAAATCAATTCGGTTATCGACCGATATATTTCTCATAAGGTCGGACATAAATACCACCGAACCTTTTAATACTCCGATCAAAAGAAGTTTTTTGCCTTCGTAATCCTTGCTGATCTCTTCTCCGAGTTTTCTGACCTTGTTTTTTATCTCTTCTTCGGTCAAAAGTATTTTCAATACGTCCTTGTGCATTTTTTATCCTCCCGTTTTTTCGTTATACAAACGCATATTTTTTCACTGTTTTCATCGATCGCCGCTCTTTTGTCGCACCCGACTCCGGCGACCCATATTATCCCTCTGTCGTCCGCAACGCAAGGTATCGATCCGCGTTCTTCGACCGGTATACCGTTTTCATTGAACAGCTTTTTCAACGTCTTGCTGCAATTTCTTCCCGCAAGACTTATTCTGTCTCCTTCGATTCTGTTCCTTACGACAGCTTTCCCGATTAGTTTACCATAATCAAAGCTGTTTTTTAATATGTCTTGATTAATTTTTTTTAAATTTTTATATTTTTCTCCGCTTATGACCGTACATTCGAGTTCATACTCCGAATTTACGGCGTATTTCCCTTCTGCAAGCGGTATACTGAACTCTTCGTTCCCTTCAGCGTCAGGTCTCTCCGTTATCCTGAAAATTCCGTTATCCAAACAAAAATAAGTTTTTCCGTCCAGTTGTTCAACGTATTTTCCCTCTGAAAGCGAACTCAAAACAGAATCCACCCGCTTTTCACTCACGGATATCCCTTTTTCGTTGAATAATTTTATGATCGCTTCGCTCCTTATAACTTCGGGCGAATCCGAAAACGTCTTCGCATCGTAACCGTCGCCGTTCTTCGCTCTCCCGATCAATTCGTCAGCCTGCGATCCGAGATATTCCCAAACCTTCCTCAGTCCCTTCGCCATACGTAAAAACGCTCTGTCATAAGATCCGTTTATTCCGTAAAGTTCGGGGATAATGTTATGCCTTATTTTGTTTCTCGTGTAATCGTCCGTCAAATTGGTGCTGTCAGTTACGAATTCAAGTCCTCTTTCGGATGCGTACTCTTCAACTTCGCGCCTCGTACATTCTATCAACGGACGTATGATATTCCCGCGAACCGGGGGTATTCCGCATATTCCTTTGAGTCCCGCGCCCCTCGCGACGTTGAAAACCGCTGTTTCCATACTGTCGCTCAACGTGTGCGCGGTCGCGATCTTTCCTCCGCATGCGACCTCTTCGAAAAATCCGTAACGTACGTTCCTGCCGCATTCTTCGCTCGATATTCCCGCTTCCTCAGCCGCCTTCTTTATATCGACTCTCAGAAAACGGTATCCAACTCCGAGCCGCTTGCACATTTCCCTCACGAACTCTTCGTCCCTGTCGCTTTCCTCTCCGCGAAGACAGTGATTGATATGGCATACCTCTATCCCGATATTCTTCGTTTCTCTCAACCGACATAAAAAATCAAGCAGGACTGTGGAGTCCGCTCCTCCGGACACTCCTACCGTGATTTTTTCTCCGGCCTTTATCATACCGAAATCTTCTACTGTCTTCAGCGCTTTTTCATATAATCCCATATTTTTTTATCTGTACGGGTCAAGATTCCTGAATCTCGAATGCGTTCCGTCCCAGGAAAGTTGTTTCGTACCGGTCTCTCCGTGCCTGTTCTTCGCAATGATACAATTCGCTACGTTCTTCTGCTCGTCTTCGTCTTTATCTTTGTCTCTGTCAAGTATCAAAACTATGTCAGCGTCCTGCTCTATGGAACCCGAATCTCTCAGATCGGAAAGTCTCGGTTCTCTCTTCTCTTTGTCGGAGCTTCTCGACAACTGCGAGATCAGAATGACCGGTATGTCAAATTCACGCGCAAGAATTTTCAGTCCTCTCGTTATCTCCGAAATTTCCAGAACCCTGTTGTTCATAGCTTTCCCGGCGGACATAAGCTGCAGATAGTCTATAACCAGCAGCCCCACGTCTTCAACTCTTCTTAATTTTGCCTTTATCTCGGCGACCGTTATACCGGCACTGTCGTCAAAATAAAGCTCCGTTTTTGAAAGTACCTGCGCCGCTTCGGTGAGCCGGTACCATTCGTCAGTAGTCATATCGCCCGTTCTGAACGCTTTGCTGTCTATCCCCGCTTCGCTCGAAAGTATCTTCGAGACAAGCTGCTCGATACTCATCTCTATCGAAAAGATAACGACTTTTTTCTTCTGCTTCAGCGCCACGTTGCTCGCAATGTTAAGCGCAAAGGTGGTTTTTCCGTGTCCGGGGCGTCCCGCGATGATAATAAGGTCAGAACGGTTGAGTCCCGTCAATGCGTCGTCTATATCCTTGAATCCGGTCGGGGTACCCAAGTATTTCGACTTATCGCTTCCGCTCAGCTTCTGCAATTTATCGTAGGTCTCAAGCACCGCTTCGTCTATTTTCGTAAGTCCGTGCGCTCTTCCGCCTTGGCGTATTTCATAGATCTTCTGCTCCGCGCTGTCCAAAAGCGACTGTGCCTCAACGCTTCCTTCGGTAGCCTCTTCCTCGATCTGTTTTGCCGCTTCCATCAGCATCCTGATCCTGTATTTGTCTCTGATGATGTCAGCGTAAGCTTCAACGTTCGAAACGGAAGGTACTATCTGAACGAGATTGACGAAATAGCTCTTGGCGTCGTTGTCGTTTTCAAATATCCCCTCGCTTTTGACTTTGTCAAGCACGGTCACAAAATCGATCGTCTGCCCCGAAATAAACATATTGCTCATGATCGAAAATATGCTTTTGTGCTGCGGTCTGTAAAAATACTCCGGCTTCAAAAGTTCCAAAAGATGCGGAAATATCGCCGAATCTACCAGTGCAGCGCCTATCGCCGACTGTTCAGCTTCAAGATTATACGGCATCTTCGCCGCAATATCGCTTCCGAAATTACTTTCCAACGTTTCCGCCTTCTTTCTTTGACTTGCTTTTTATTTATCTTCCGTAACGGTTATATATATTTTCGCCGTTACTCCGGGGTAAAACTTTATCTCAGCCTCAGTCGTACCGCAAACTTTTATATCGCCGTCCATATCTATCTTTCTCTTGTCAACGCTCAGCGAATACTGCTTTTCCAATTCCGTCGAAACCTCTTTCGACGTTATCGATCCGAAAAGCTTTCCGCCGGCTCCGGATCTCGCGGCTATCTTCACTGTCTTTCCGTTTATTCCGTCAGCCGTTTTCTGAGCTTCGCTCCTTGCGATATCTTCGCGCCTTTTCGCCGCTTCAGCTTTGGCTTTTACCTCGCTCAGCACCTTTTCGTTCGCTTCGACGGCAAGCCCTCTTTTTATGAGATAATTACGGGCGTATCCTTCAGCGACCTCGATCACCTGTCCTTTTTTGCCGCTGCCCTGTATATCCGCGTTCAACAATACCTTCATGTTTTACTCCCCTCTCTATTTATTTTCTTCAAAATAATCGTCTATTGCCTCGATCAGTTTTTTCGTCGCCTCTTCAAGTCCGACGTCCTTAAATTGAGCACCGGCCATCGTCAAATGTCCTCCGCCGCCCAAACGCTCCATTATAAGCTGTACGTTTATCTTGCCGAAAGACCTCGCCGATATCGAAGTCTCTCCGCCGTATTCGGCAAGCACGAACGCGGCGTCCACGTCGCTTACCGTCAGCAGCTCGTCAGCCGTCTGCGGTGCGATCAGCTTGATCTCGTCATTTTCTCCGACAGCGCTTGCGATCGCACAGTTTTTGTATATTTCAGCGCTTGCAACAAGCTGTACCTTCTTCTTGTATGCGCTCATGGTCCCAGCAAAAAGCTTTCTGACTTCCACCGTATCAGCGCCGGCTTTTCTCAGATAAGCCGCCGCTTCAAACGTCCTTACTCCGGATTTTACCGCAAAGTTTTTAGTATCCAGCATTATGCCCGCCAACAGCGCCTCTGCTTCTCCCTTTTCGATCCGAGCGTCTCCGAAATACTGCGCAAGCTCCGCTACCATTTCGGATGCCGACGATGCGTAGGGCTCATGATAAAAAATCAGCGCGTTGTCGATATATCCCACCATCTTTCTGTGGTGGTCGATAACGACTACGTTTCCGCACATCTCAAGCAGTTTCGGACATTCGACAAGTCCCGGTATATGAGTGTCGACAATTATTATCAGCGAATTTCCGTTTACGAGCGACGGCGCCTCTTCGGGACTTACGAATACGTTTTCATATCCTTCCGACATCGCCTTTTCGTAAAGCGCACCGGCAAGATTTTTCTCCGTGTTCAAAACTATATTGACTCTTCTGCCTCCCACGGACGTTATCTTATACATCCCTATCGCGGCTCCGAGACAGTCGAGATCCGCAAATCTGTGGCCCATTATAATTACGTTATCGCTTCCCGCTATTATATCGGAAAGAGCCGACGCCATGATCCTCGTCTTGACCTTCGTCTGTTTCTCGACTCCCTTCGATACGCCTCCGTAGAACTCAAAGCCCTCCGGCGACTTTACCGCAACCTGATCTCCGCCGCGTCCGAGCGCCATCTCAAGCGCCTGGTTCGCCATCTGTTCGTTCTCTCCGAAGTTCTTGCATCCTCTTCCTATTCCTATCGATGCGGTCATATAGGTCTTTTTGTCGGGAGTTTCTATATTTCTGATCTCGTCAAGCAACTTGAAACGGTCCGCAGTCAGTTTCTTCATGTATCTCTCTTCAATGATCGCGATATACTTGTCTCTTCTTCCCGTCTTGATCATAAGACAGTTGTTTTCCTGCGTGAATTTCTCGAAAATATTGTCTATATCTCCGAGTACCTTCATCTTTTCGCTCTCTTTGACGTTCTGCAGAAGCTCATCGTAATTGTCTATAAGTATTTCGGCAACGGACGGACGCGTCTCAAAATATTCTTCCGCGTATTTCTTGAGCTCGGTCTCGTCGATAAGATAAAAAATATTCAGCTTCTCGTCATCG
>JAGAEK010000151.1 GCA_017828835.1 Oscillospiraceae bacterium
TACGTCCATATACCGTTTTGCAAACGAAAATGCCCCTACTGCGATTTCTATTCCTCTCCCATATATCTTCCCGAAAAAGACGCCTATACCGACTGCATCGTCTCTTCGATCGAAAAACACCGGAATAAAAATTTGACCGCCGACACTCTTTATTTCGGCGGCGGAACTCCGATACTGCTCGGATATCAGAACGTCTCAAAAATAATATCTGCCTGCTCTGAAGTTTTCTCACTTGATATATCAAAATCCGAAATCACTCTCGAGGCGAATCCTGAATCCGTATCGGGATCCGAAATACGCGATTTAGCTTTGTCCGGCGTTAACCGTATATCAATGGGATTGCAGTCGTCTTCTGCTCAGGAACTTAAATCTCTCGGCAGAAATCATTCGGCTCAGGACGTAAAACGAGCTGTCGGATTTGTAAAATCAGCCGGAATAACGAATTTTTCGCTCGATATCATGCTAGGTATACCTGGTCAGACGGTCGGCTCGGCGATAGCTTCCGCCGAATACTGCCTTTCGCTCGGGGCGCCGCATATCTCCGCTTACATGTTAAAAACAGAGCCGGATACTCCTTTTTATTCCCTCGCCCCTTCTTTGGATATACCAGACGACGACACTACTGCCGACATATACGAAGCCGTAAGCGACAGACTGCGGAAAGAGGGTTACAACAGATATGAGATCTCGAATTTTGCGCTGCCCGGTTTTGAAAGCGCTCATAATCTGAAATACTGGAACTGCGAGGAATATTTGGGATTCGGTCCGTCCGCTCACTCTTTTTTAAACGGGAAACGCTTTTTCTATCCGCGCGACTTTGATAATTTCATATCGTCGCAAGGACTTTGTGAGCCGCAGTTTGATTCGGAGGGCGGCGGCGCCGACGAATTTATCATGCTTCGGCTGCGTCTGCAGAACGGTTTTTCTCTTGCCGAGCTATCTGAAAAATATCCCGGGTATCCGTCCGCTGAATCTGAAAAAATCGTTTCTTCCGCCAAAAAGTACTCCGCTCTCGGACTCGTCAATTTCGACGGAAATAAAATTTCATTGACCGACAGAGGTGTTCTCGTCTCAAATTCCGTCATTGCGGGCATTATTCCTTAAAATTTTATTTCCCGATTTTTCTACGCAGTGCTTGCATTCAAAAGACAGAAATGATATATTTATAGAGTATATATAGATATACTATTTTAAAAAATTTTTTTAGGCGGCGATAATTTATGCTGGATGTTATCAATACGATCCTTGACTTTGAAAAACAAGCCGAAGGAATCAAAGCCGAAGCTTCAGAAGAAGCCCGTAAGATACTGAAGGACGCTTCTCTGTCAGCTTCCTCGATTATTGAGACCGGCCGTATTTCCGCGGCACAGGAGGTTTCAAAAGTTATCAGCAGCGCTGACGAGGATGCCGCTTACATAATTCGCAACGCCGAAATACAGGCGTCGAATCTTTCGGAAAACCTGTTGAAAAGTTCTTACGACAAAGTCAACTCCGCATCAGCTTTCATTGCCGAAAGGATCGTGAAAGGGTTATGATCGTAAAAATGACGCGGCTCGACGTTTATGCGATACGTTCCGAGCTTGAAAAACTGATCCGCGGTCTTTTGCGAAAAAAATGCGTACAGATAGACGATCCGGAGCTTCGTTCCGATTATTCTCAGTTAATGACCAAAGTTTCGAGGCTTCCGGACGATTCCGTCGCATTTGAAAGTGAACTTGCAAAAACAGAAGCGGCAATAAAAACGCTTTCTCCTTTTATTAAAAAAGGCGGGCTGTTCTCAAAAAAATATGAGTCCGACTTTTCCGTTCTCGAAGATGAAAGTAATATTGAAAAAGCTCTCGGTATAGTTTCCGAGGTCGAAGCGGCACAGAAAAAATTATCCGATTTGAGATCTGAAAAAAACCGCGTTTCGAATTCAATCTCGTCCGTATCTCCTTGGGTCTCATGCGACGTACCTCTCGATTTCACCGAATCCGAAACCGTTCGTGTCCTGCACGCGATACTTCCCTCCGAATCCGACTTTACCGCGTTTTCGGAAAAATTCGAACAGGAAATACCTCAATCGGTCATATTTAAAATTTCTGAAGACAGTTATTCGAAATACCTGTTGATCGTTTTCTCAAAATCATCCGAATCTGCCGCGGATGATATCCTGAAAGATTTCTCTGCGGTAAAAGCTTCGTTTTCGGGATTTTCGGGACTTGCCTCCGAAGTATTCGCGCAGCTCGGAATCGACTCCGACCGGCTCGATTCCGAGCTTGAGACTGCCGAATCGGAATTTAAAGCACTTGCAGAAAAATCCGAAACACTCAAAATCGGCTACGACTGTATAAAACTAAAATACGAACTTGCGAAAGCCCGCTTAAAAACGCTTTCGACCGACAGTTCGTTCGTTTTCTCCGGATGGGTACCGGAAGATAAACAAAAGAAGATCTCGGATTTTCTCGACGGATTCGACTGCTATTATGAGTTTCGCGCACCTGCTCCCGATGAAACCGCTCCCGTACTGATGAAAAACGGGCCGTGGGCGGAACCGTTCGAATCGATAACCGAAATGTACGGACTGCCTTCTCCGAGCGGAGTCGATCCCGATTTCCTTATGGCTCCGTTTTTCTTCACGTTTTTCGGTATGATGCTTTCCGACGCCGGATACGGACTTATTCTTATTGTTGCTTCTCTGTTTGCGATGAAAAAAATGCAGCTGAAAGAATCAGCTAAAAAATTCATGAAACTCATTTTCTATTGCGGCATTTCAACCGTTATATGGGGCGCCATTTACGGCGGATGGTTCGGAAATCTGATTCCTTCGGTCGCAAGTACGTTCTTCGGAAAAACGGTAACAGTACCCGCATTGATCGACCCTCTGACCGAACCTGTGAAAATACTTGTTATTTCCCTTATATTCGGCGCCGTACATCTCTTCTGCGGAATGGGTATAAAGTTTTATATGCTTTGCAAAGCCGGACATTTTTGGGACGCTTTGTTCGATATCGGTTCATGGTATCTCATATTATTGGGGCTCGGCGCTCTTGTGCTCGGCGGGATCGCCGCATCGATCGGTAAAATCGCCGCAATAGTCGGCGCCGCAACTTTGATCCTGACACAGGGCAGACACGAGAAAAAATTCTTCAAAAAAATCACAAAAGGTCTTTTGAGCTTATACGATATTACAAGTTATACGTCGGATCTGCTTTCATATTCACGTATCCTCGCACTCGGAATGGCGACCGGAGTTATCGCGACCGTCGTCAACACGATCGCAACGCTTTTCGGATCCGGAATAGTATCGGCAATACTGTTTATCGTTATTTTCGTGCTCGGACATCTTCTCAATCTCGCGATCAACGCTCTCGGCTCCTACGTTCATTCGTCAAGACTGCAGTACGTTGAATTTTTCGGAAAGTTTTATGAAGGAGGAGGAAAACCTTTCTCCCCTCTTAAACCTGATACAAAATACACTTTCTTTATAAACAAGGAGGATAATTAAAATGATTGGTGAATTACTTACAAACGGAAATTTTCTGACCTGTCTCGGAGTCGCTGTCGCGGTAGTCTTTTCAGGAATAGGTTCTGCAAGAGGAGTCGGAATAGCAGGAGAAGCCGCCTCGGGAGTAATTTCCGAAGATCCCGATAAATTCGGTCAGCTTCTTATATTGCAGGCACTTCCCGGAACCCAGGGTATATACGGTTTCCTTATCGGATTCCTTATCATGCTGTTTTCGGGGATCATGGGCGGAGATATGAACGTTTCGACTCAAGCGGGCGCCTACGCTCTTCTATGTGCTCTTCCCGTCGGATTTGTCGGACTTTTGTCCGGTATCGCACAAGGCAGAGTTGCCGCCGCAGGCGTTGAAATCGTTGCAAAACGTCCCGGAGAGCTTGCAAAAGCCATCGTTTCCGCAGCTCTCGTCGAAACCTATGCTATCCTCGCGTTCCTTGTTTCCGTACTTATTCTTATCAACATCCAATTCTGATCGGAGGCTCAGCCGTGAACGGACTGAATAATATCACCGAAAAAATTCTCTCGGATGCCCGTGAACGTGCGGACATCATTATCAAAGAAGCTCGGCAGCAGGCGTCTGAAATAATCGCGGATGCAGAAAAAACTGCCGAAAACAACAGAGCCGAGATGCTGAAAAAAGCCGAAAGCGACGCAAAAGCCATAAAAACCCGAGCGTCTTCCCAGGCAAACATGATGCTGCGCGGCGCGTCTCTTTCCGCTCGCCGCAAATGTCTCGACAACGCTTTTTCAGGCGCCGTCAACAAGCTTTGCGAACTCGACGACAAAGCGTATATAGAATTTGCCGCATCGCTTATCGCCGATCTGAGAACCGAAGACGCGGAGCTTATTCTTAATGCCGAAGATGCAAAAAGAGTAGGCGACGCTATGATAAAACGCGCCGTCGAGTTATCTCCGGAAAAATCGGCATCGCTCATACTTTCAAAAGATCACGGAAATTTCCGCGGCGGATTTATTCTCAAAGAAGGGGATATTTATTCCAACTGTACCTTTGAAACTCTTGTTCAAAGTTCCCGTGATAAGCTTGAATCGGAAACGGCATCTATTATTTTCGGATAGGGGGCACGATTTTGAAGCAGCTTAAGGACACATATTATCTTAAAGCTACCGGAAGGATCAGTGCACTCGAAACCCGTCTCTGTTCTGATTCAGATTACAGGCGCATGATATCCTCAAAAACAGCTGAAGAAGCGTATAAGCTTTGGGCTGACAGAAATCCGTCACGCAGCCTGCCTTTTTCCGATTGCGAGACTGCGTTTTCGGCCGATATGCTCGAAACTTATAAACTTATCGATTCTTTGACCGGCAATATCGGTATTTCAAACGTCTTTCGTTTTAAATACGATGCGCTGAATTTGAAAACACTTGTAAAGTCCGATTTTTCCGGTTCTTCATTCGACGGAGCGGTATCACCGCTCGGAAATATCGAGTTTAAAAAACTCGCGTCCGCTTTTAAAGAAAACCGACTCTCTTCGCTGCCTCTTCCTAAAAAACTTACGGATTCCGCGATCCTTGCAAAAGAGGTACTTTCAAAATCTTCCGATCCTCAAAAGGTCGATATTTTGATCGACAAAGCGGCTTTGGAGTCGATGGCGGAATATTCGTCGAAATTTGAAAACGGGTTTATCAGCTCCGTATCGGAAGCGATAATAGACACGTCGAACATCAGAACGTTTATCAGAGTTAAAAAACTCGGAAGATCAGCCGCGTTTTTGGAAAACGTGCTTGCACTCGGCGGAACGATCGCTCCCGACAGAATCAAAAACTGTTTTAATTCTTACGACGAATTTTTTGCTCTGCTTGAGCGTTCGCGCTACGGCTCCGTACTTTCGGAAGGCTTCGATTCCCTTCGCTCCGGAACGTCGCTTACAAAATTTGAGAATCTTTGCGACCGTATCATCCTCAAAACGATCGATAAAGCGAAATACGTTTCATTTGGTATCGAACCGGTAGTCGCATACATAATCAAAAAAGAATACGAGATCAAAAACGTCCGTATCATAACAAAATCGAAAAAATCCTCTCTCCCGCCTGAAAATATCGAAGAAAGGGTGAGATTCTTTGAAATCTAAAATAGCCGTAATAGGCGACAATGAAAGCGTTATCGGATTTAAAGCGATCGGTTTCGACACCTTTTCGCCGGAAGACGATTCTCCCGAATCCGCAAAAAAACTTCTGCGCACCGTCGCAAACGACTACGGCATCATATTCGTCACTGAACAAACATTTTCAAAAACGTCTGAGATCATCGAACGATATAAAGACGCTCCGTATCCCGCGATCATTCCCATACCCGGGAAAGAAGGTCCGACAGGTCTCGGTCTTTCGAACGTAAAACACAGCGTCGAAAGAGCTGTCGGCGCGGATATACTTTTTAATAATCAGTAAAGTTAGCAGGTGATTTTGTGAATCAAAGTAAAGGCTCAATAGTTAAAGTCGCCGGTCCTCTGATCGTTGCGGAGGGTATGCGTGACGCCAATATGTTTGACGTTGTGCACGTCGGTGAGCAAAAACTTATCGGTGAAATAATAGAAATGCGCGGCGACAAAGCTTCAATTCAGGTCTACGAAGAAACTTCCGGTATCGGAAAGGGAAACGAAGTCATATCGACCGGCGCACCTCTTTCGGCAGAGCTTGCCCCCGGATTGCTCACGACGATATTCGACGGTATACAGCGTCCCCTCGAAAAGATAAAAAGTATATCCGGAAGCAATATCGCAAGAGGTGTTTCCGTTACTTCTCTTGATCACGAAAAGCTTTGGGAGTTTCATCCGACCGTCTCGGTCGGAGATAAAGTCACCGCAGGAGACTCTATCGGTTGGGTCCAGGAAACTTCCATCATAAAACATAAAATACTCGTCCCATTCGGAATATCCGGAGAGATCCTGTCCGTTTCGGAAGGAGAATTTACGATAGTCGACGATATCGCCGAAATCAAAGCCGAAGACGACTCGATAAAAAAAATACAGATGCTTCAAAAATGGCCCGTACGCCGTCAGCGTCCGTTCAAAACAAAACTCTCGCCCGAAACTCCGATGATAACCGGTCAGCGCGTTATCGATACCCTTTTTCCGATAATGAAAGGCGGTACCGCCGCCATCCCCGGTCCTTTCGGAAGCGGTAAAACCGTAGTTCAGCATCAGCTTGCAAAGTGGTCGGACGTTGATATCGTCGTTTATATCGGATGCGGCGAACGCGGAAACGAAATGACCGACGTTCTTCATGAATTTCCAGAACTCAAAGATCCCCGTTCCGGAGAATCCCTCATGTTCAGAACGGTACTTATCGCAAACACCTCAGATATGCCCGTTGCCGCGCGTGAAGCGTCTATCTACACCGGTATCACAATAGCTGAATATTTCAGAGATATGGGCTATTCCGTTGCGATAATGGCCGACTCCACCTCAAGATGGGCGGAAGCGTTGAGAGAAATGTCAGGAAGACTTGAAGAAATGCCCGGCGAAGAAGGTTACCCGGCATACCTGACGTCAAGACTTGCACAGTTTTATGAGCGTGCCGGAAAGGTCATATGCCTCGGAAGCGACGACAAGATCGGATCTTTGACCGCTATCGGTGCCGTTTCCCCGGCGGGAGGAGATATCTCGGATCCCGTAGTACAAGCCACACTGCGTATAGTTAAGGTTTTCTGGGGTCTTGATTCCTCGCTCGCTTACCGCAGACATTTCCCCTCTATAAACTGGCTGACGAGTTATTCTCTTTATATCGATAATGCAGACGCCTGGAATAACAAAAATATATCTCCCGTTTGGTCCGAATACCGCAGAAAATTTATGCATCTGCTTCAGCAGGAAGCCGAACTTGAAGAAATAGTAAAGCTTGTCGGATACGATTCTCTTTCCGCTCCCGACGTGCTCGTTCTTGAGGTCGCGCGTTCAATAAGAGAAGATTTTCTGCAGCAGGACGCATTCGACGATGTCGACAACTATGCTTCCGGTAAAAAGCAGTTCGGTATCGCCAATATCATCCTCGAATTTTTCGAAAAATCGAAACAAGCTTTAGCTGAAGGCGCAAATATCAAAACAATATCAAATCTCCCGGCAAGAGAACTTATTGCCCGTGCAAAATACATTCAGGAAGCCGAAATAGATTCATACCTTGCAGACGTTTCCGCAGCACTCGACGAACAGCTCTCTGCCGCCGCTAAGGAGGATTCAGCGAAATGATAAAAGAATATAAAACGATCCAAGAGGTCGCCGGACCTCTGATGCTTGTCAAAAACGTCGATAACGTAACTTATAATGAACTCGGAGAGATCGAGCTTCCCTCAGGTGAGATCCGCCACTGCAAAGTACTTGAGGTCGACGGTTCAAACGTACTCGTTCAGTTGTTTGAGTCTTCCGCCGGAATAAATCTTGACAAAAGTAAAGTCAGATTTTTCGGCCACGGACTTGAACTTGCCGTATCCGAAGATATCCTCGGAAGGATCTTCTCCGGTATGGGTACTCCTATCGACGGAGGCCCTGAACTTATACCAGAAAAACGCCTTGATATAAACGGTTCGCCTATAAATCCCGCCGCAAGGACCTATCCTTCGGAATTTATCCAAACCGGAATATCCGCGATCGACGGACTCAACACTCTAGTACGCGGTCAGAAACTCCCGATCTTCTCTGGTTCCGGTTTGCCCCACGCAAAGCTTGCCGCGCAAATCGCAAGGCAGGCAAAGGTGCGCGGAAAAGACGATAAATTCGCCGTTGTCTTCGCCGCCATAGGAATCACTTTCGAAGAAGCGGATTTCTTTATTTCGGATTTCAAAAAGACCGGAGCGATAGAACGTACTGCTCTGTTTATAAATCTTGCAAACGATCCCGCGATAGAAAGGATCTCGACTCCGAGAATGGCTCTCACCGCAGCCGAGTATCTCGCGTTTGACAAAGGGATGCACGTTTTGGTAATCCTTACGGACATAACCAATTACGCCGAGGCGCTGCGTGAAGTTTCCGCCGCGAGAAAAGAAGTACCCGGACGCCGCGGATACCCCGGATACCTTTATACCGACCTCGCAACGCTTTACGAGCGTGCCGGAAGAAAGGAAAACTCAAAAGGAAGTATCACCATGATACCTATCCTTTCAATGCCCGAAGATGACAAGAGCCACCCCATCCCCGACCTTACGGGATATATAACGGAAGGTCAGATATTGCTCTCAAGAGAGCTTTACCGCAAAAATATTGCGCCGCCTATCGACGTTCTCCCCTCACTTTCAAGACTTAAAGACAAGGGTATCGGCGAAGGGAAAACAAGAGAAGACCACGCCGGCGTCATGAACCAGCTTTTCTCGTCTTACGCAAGAGGAAAAGACGCAAAAGAACTTATGACGATACTCGGAGAAGCCGCACTTTCCGAAACCGATAAGCTTTATGCAAAATTCGCGGATGAATTTGAGAAGAAATATGTATCTCAAGGATATGAAACAAACAGAAGCGTCGAAGAAACTCTTGATATCGGCTGGGAACTTTTGTCAATATTCCCGCGTTCCGAATTGAAACGTATAAAACCCGCTATGATAGACAAGTATCTTAACAAAAACGGAGAGATGCGCTAATGGCTGTTATGCAAGGAATAAATCCAACACGAATGGAACTTTCCCGTCTGAAAAAACGGCTTGTTACTGCTGTCCGCGGACACAAACTGCTGAAAGACAAACGCGACGACCTTATGAAAAAGTTTCTTGAACTCGTAAGACGGAACAAGGAGCTGAGAGAGGCCGTCGAAGAAAAAATCATGGACGTGTATTCCGGATTCGATATTGCCGCCGCTGTTATGAGTGAGGCGGCTTTGAAAGAAGCCCTTTTGCTTCCGAAGAACCGTGTATCGCTCGAAATTTCGAGCAAAAATATTATGAGCGTCGAAACTCCGATATTTACGTTCTCGGACTCTTCATCCTCTGAAGATCTTTTTACTTATGGATTTTCAGATACCTCAGGCGAGCTCGACGCTTCCGTTGCCGCTTTGAAAATCATTACGCCTTATATGCTTGAACTTGCACAAATGGAAAAAAGCGCGCAGCTGCTTGCTCAGGAAATCGAAAAAACAAGAAGGCGCGTAAACGCCCTTGAATACGTCCAGATCCCCGACCTGCGCGACACGATCAAATACATTTCCATGAAGCTTGACGAAAACGAGCGCGGTAACCTTTCAAGACTTATGAAAATAAAAGATATGATGATCGCCGAAGCAAGAAAAAAAGATGCTTGATTTTTTCCCTGTGTTTTGAAAGATTTCAAGACACAGGGTATTTATTTATAAAATTTTTTGTGGTAAAATTAGGATACAATAATAAGAAGGTGATTTAATATGAGTTTTCAAAATTACGATTCATTCTCCGAGCTTGTAAAAACTTCGCGGAGCGTAAGACGTTTTTCCAAAGGTTCCGGGATCACTCGCGAGCTTTTGACGGCTTTTGTCGACATCGCGCGTTATACTCCCGCGACCGCTAATTTTCAACCTCTCAAATACAAAATTTTTACGGAAAAATCAGATCTTGATGATATATTCCCGCGGCTAAAATGGGCAGGACTTTTGAAAGACAAGTTCGTTTTGCAAAAATACGACGAACGTCCCGAGGGATATATCGCTATATTTACAGATTCAAACATCCTTCCCCACGAAAAATGCGGTATAGACGTCGGAATATGCGCTCAAACTATAATGCTTGCCGCAAAAGCCTCCGGAATAAGCGGATGTATACTCGCGGCTTTTGACAAAGACGCTTTCGCAAAATCACTTTCTTTGCCCGAAAATCTTAGTCCGGCACTTATACTTGCTTTCGGAAAATCCGCCGAAACGATCACGGTCGAGGATGCGGAAAACGGACGCGTCGCCTATTACCGTGACGAAAACGACGTTCACCACGTTCCGAAACGCCCGATTTCCGAAATCATCTTTTAATTTTTCGCTTAATGTTGATTTATTATCCGATTGGTGTATAATTAGTTATATATAATAATGTTGTCAGGAGGAGTAATTTTGTTTCATTCTATAAATACCGTGGTTCCGAATATGCAGAAAAAACGGCATTGGCAGGCGTTTTTCATTGCCGCCGGAGTTGCCGTCCTTTTGTTCACGATTCCTCTGATCGTCGATAAAGGTATCTTCACTTTTTACGGCGATTATAACGTACAGCAAATCCCGTTTTATCAACTTGCTCACCGCGCAGTAAGAAGCGGAGACATTTTTTGGAATTGGTATACCGATCTCGGCGCAAACTTTATGGGATCGTATAGCTTTTACCTTCTGTTCAGCCCGTTCTTCTGGCTGACTCTGCCGTTCCCGACAAGCTGGCTTCCTTATCTTATGGCTCCTCTTTTCGTACTTAAGTTTGCTTTTGCGGCGTTTTTCTCTTATTTCTATTTCAGATATTTTGTAAAAGATACCAACTATGCCGTAATAGGTTCGCTGCTCTACGCTTTCTCGGGATATATGATATACAACACGTTCTTCAACCATTTTCTCGACGTCGTCGTATTCTTCCCGCTGCTTTTGATCGGCATTGAAAAGCTGATCGAAGGTAAAGGGCGCGGATTTTTTGCCTTTGCCGTCTTTATAAACGCAATGGTCAACTATTGGTTCTTTGTCGGCGAGGCGGTTTTCGTCGTTATATATTTCTTTGTCAGAATAACGGACGAAAACGTTCAGCACAAGGTCAAGCTCTTTTTCTCCATTGCATTTGAATCGATAATCGGTGCAATGATCGCAATGTTCGTATTGCTTCCTTCCGTGCTCTGTATTATAAACAACCCGCGTGTCGACTCAAGCAATCTGTTGGCCGGCTGGGATTTGATCTACCACTCCAGCCCGCAGCGTTATCTAAATATCATATCGGTGTTTTTCTTCCCGCCGGATCTTCCGAGTAAGCCCAATTTCTTCCCGGATCACGGTGCAAAATGGGCGTCGCTTGCCGCTTGGCTGCCGTTGGTCGGTATGACCGGCGTCATAGCTTACCTGCAAAGCACAAAAAACAACTGGATAAGAAAAATATTACCCGTATGTATGATATTTGCGCTCGTCAGAGGACTCAACTCCGCGTTTATCCTCTTTAACGGCTCTTATTACGCAAGATGGTTTTATATGTTCGTTTTAATGACCTGTCTCGCCTCCGTGATCGCGCTCGAACGCAGTTCGGAAGACGTTGATCTCGAACGCGGAATCAAGTGGTCGTTTGTGATAACGCTCTCAATAACACTCTGTGTGGGATTGTTCCCGAAAAAGTCCGACGACAAAATCGTTATCGGACTTGCGAAATCCAAGCCCGAATTTTGGGGTTGGGTCGCGATCGCAATGCTTGCACTGTTTTTAACGTTCATCATTTATAAAAAATATAAAGGTACTCAGAAATTCACAAAAGCTCTTATAATAGGCATCTCCGCCGTAAGTTTACTTTACGGCTCGGTCTACCTCAACGTTGCGCGCGCTTCTTCAAGTTCAAGCGATTTTGTTGTAAACAACGCTATTGAATATGAGGGTGATTTTGATATCCCGACGTCAGATACCGAGTTCGTACGCTATGATTTCTATAATACCATTGAAAATCTCGGTATGTTCTGGGAGATGCCGACAATACAGGCGTTCCACAGTATCGTTCCGGTGTCGATAATGGAATTTTACCCAACCGTCGGTGTGAAAAGAGACGTATCGTCGAAGCCTTCGACTTCAGTCTATGAGCTCCGTTCTTTGCTCTCCGTTAAATGGCTTATGATAAAAGCCACTGACAAAAAGCAGGATCCTATGCTCGGCTTCACTTATTTCGACACTCAAAACGGTATGTGCATCTATTCGAACGACAACTATCTGCCCATGGGCTTTACTTACGATAAATATATCAGCTACGACGACTATATGAACGTAAGTGAAGGCTACCGCGCCCGTACTTTGCTGAGAGCCATAGTGCTTTCAGACGAACAGATCGAGCGTTACAAAGATATCCTTGAGCCGCTCAACGCTTCAACTTACGGAATATCTTATGAGCAATATCAGCAGTGCGTTTGGGAAAGAAAACTCGAAAGCGGCTACTCTTTTGAAATAGATAACCGCGGATTTACGTCGAAAATCAAACTTGAAAAAGAAAATCTCGTGTTCTACAGCGTCCCTTATGAATCGGGATGGACCGCTTACGTAAACGGTGAAAAAGCAGAAGTCGAAAAAGTCAACGTCGGTTTCGTCGCGGTAAAAGTACCAGCCGGAGACAACGAAATCAGATTCGAATATATGACGCCGGGACTTAAACTCGGACTTTTGTGTTCCGCCGCCGGCTGCTTCATACTGTTTGTTTACTGTTTCATTTTCTGGTCGATAAAACGTCACAAAAGAAAAGCCGAGATCGCGCTTAAAAATATTCCGCCCGAAGCCGAAATCGACGAAAGCCCGATATTCGCAGATCTCGACCTGAATAAACCTTTTAATCAGATCGATAACGAATCGAAAACCGTTTCGTCTTCATCAAAAAACGATTCCGACCTTCCTTCCGCTTTTCTTTCGGAAGATCTTCCGGATCTGCAAAGTATCTCGGAAGAAAAAGAAGATTCCGAACACCCGAATAACGAAGTAGGTATCAATGAAGAATATATAAGAAAATGGCTTTCCGACAGAAAATCCGAAGACGACAATAATTAAAGTGTTATCAGAAAGGGAAGTTTATTATGAATACCGATATTCTGTATTTAGTATCACCTTGCTATAACGAGCAGGAAGTTATTCCGGAAACTTCAAAATTACTCAAAGCAAAGCTCGAATCTTTGATCGAAAGACAGCTCGTAAGTCCTCAAAGCCGCATTTTACTTGTCGACGACGGCAGTAAAGACAATACCTGGAATCTGATCGCGGAATTATACGGTTCCTGCGAACTGTTCGAGGGTTTGAAGCTTTCGCGTAACCGCGGCCAGCAAAACGCTTTGCTTGCGGGACTCACTTACGCAAAAGAGCGCTGCGATATCGCAATCTCTCTCGACGTCGATCTTCAGGATGATATCAACGCCATCGACGGATTTATCGAAAAATACCATCAGGGCTGCGACATCGTTTACGGCGTCAGAAGTTCGCGAGCTACCGATACCTTCTTCAAACGTAATACCGCGCTCGCTTTCTACAAATTCATGTCGATATTGGGCGTCGATATAGTCGGAAATCACGCCGAATACCGTCTTATGACAAAACGCGCTTTGGACGGATTGTTTGAATTCGATGAGGTAAACCTCTTTTTGCGCGGTATAATCCCTCAAATCGGCTATAAATCCGATATCGTTCTTTATGAACGGCATGAAAGAGCCGCTGGCGTTTCAAAATATCCTTTGAAAAAGATGCTTGCGCTTGCTTTTGAGGCGATAACCTCGTTCAGCGTAAAACCGATAAAAATGATCACCGCCGCCGGCATATTCTTCTCGATCTCTTCTGCGATCGCTTTGATCGTACTTTTGATAGTTTCGTTCTCTTCGTCCGTTGCTCCCTTGCTCACGATCGCCTGTTTCATAGCTCTTGCGTTGGGCATACAGCTTCTCGCGACCGGGATCGTCGGTGAATACGTCGGTAAAGTTTATATGGAAACCAAAAAAAGACCGCGTTTTATTATTGAACAATATCTTTCGAGAAAGTAATATTTCCAAAAAACAACGGCTCCGTTACGACCACGGAGCCGTTATTTTTATTTAATTTTTTATCTTTCTGTATTTTTCTGCAAGATACAGTATTTTTTTATCAACAAGAACGTCCGCCTCGATACCGTCCGGCAAATATTCTTCCGAAAATACTTTTCCTTCTTCCCTTATTTTTGCAGTTATTCCGGCGTCTGAATAAGGTATCTTCAATTTCATCCTTACCTGTGACGGCTCAAGCTCTCGGCTGATCTCACAAAGCAGCTTTTCAATACCTTCCCCCGAAATCGCACTTATCTCAACGACTTTTCCGTATTGTTCGCCCGTAAGCCGAGGCACTTCTTCCACAATATCGCATTTATTCAGCACCGTTATCCTTCTCGTTTCACCGGCACCGAGCTCGTTCAGCAAATTTGTCGTAACTTCAAGCTCGTTGAGTAATTCCGGGCTCGATGCATCGCAAACGTTTATTATCAAATCGGAATTTTTCGCTTCTTCAAGCGTCGATTTGAATGCCTCGATGAGCTGATGCGGCAATCTTCTTATGAATCCTACCGTATCAACAAGGATCACCGTTCTGCCGTCCGGGAGTTCTATTCCTCTCGAAGTAAGGTCAAGGGTCGCAAAAAGCATATCCTTCGCCAAAACGCCGGCTCCGGTAAGCCGATTCAGCAACGTTGATTTTCCGGCGTTCGTATATCCGACTATCGCTGCGGTGATGACCCCGTTTTTCTTGCGTCTTTCTCTCAGCATCCCGCGCTTTTTTTCAAGCTCTTTCAGTTGCTCTTCAAGCGACGCTATCCTTCTCCTTATA
>JAGAEK010000152.1 GCA_017828835.1 Oscillospiraceae bacterium
CATAAAAGAAACCTCTTTTGTCTACCAAGGCAAGAGAGGTTTTTCGTTAAAGGATTGAATAATCACATTTTTCGAGCATAAAAAATTAAGAGATAGACAAATCGGGATCTGACGAGCAGACGGCAACAGCAGGTTGCTTGTCAACACCAATCGAACATTATATAATATAATTACAACTAACAAGGTGGTGATTATATGGAAACGAAGAATGTTATTTTTGAACTCCGAACTCAAAAAGGTCTTTCACAGGAGGAGCTTGCGGCAAAGATATTTGTCACAAGACAAGCTGTTTCACGCTGGGAAACCGGCGAAACGATACCGAATACAGATACGCTCAAACTTCTTTCCAAATTGTTTGACGTGTCGATCAATACTCTTCTCGGTTCCCCGAGAAAGTTAGTTTGCCAATGCTGCGGAATGCCTCTTGAGGACTGTAATATGAGCCGCGAAACCGACGGCAATTTCAATGAAGAATATTGCAAATGGTGTTATGCCGACGGTGAATACACGCTCGACATTTGGAAACGGTACGCCGAAATAGGAGGAAAAGAAAAAATCGAAGAATTCAAAAAGCAGTTGATCCAAGAGCTCAATACACTTTTACATATCGAAGGTTTGCCCCAAGTCGAGAATCTGAATGTGTTATCAGGCGAGTTTATCAATCTGGAATACACCCTTCCAAACGGAGAAAAAGTGAAATTCCTCGATGATAAGCAGACCTATCTCGGCAGCCAGCTTGAAAGCGAATTCGGTAGCAGATGCTTTGGAATCGCCGCGAATATGGACTTTCTTCTCATATGCTCATATGAGGAAAACGGCGAGAATCCCGAACTTGTGATTTATAAAAAGAGATAATCAAATTCCGGTTTGTAGAGGCAAAACGCACGGCAGCGGTGATTGCGCGTACCTTTTCGCTATTCTTCCTTTTGATTTGTACCTTTTAGCGCAACTACTACAGCAAAAAGCACTTGCGTCTGCAAGTGCTTTTTGCAACTGAATCCATCCTGTCGTGATGGTAAATCGTTTCGCGGTGAAATATTGCTCAGCAGATGCACAAGGCGAATTTCATTCAAAATCTCAACTTTTTTCAAAATGCCTCTTGACAAGTGTACTTGGTAATGATATAATGGCGTTGCAAAGTTAACTTGGCAAAGCAACAGGAGGATAAAACAATGGATAAAGACAAAATTCTTGAAATGGCTCAGAAAGAAAACAGGGGAAAGGATGAAGCCGATCTCGCCGCACAGAAAAACGGCGCGTATTTAGCGTATTTCGTCGGGCTTTTCGCGGTCATCATATGGGACGTGGTCGAAGGGATAATCTATCATCAGGTTAATTTCGGCGGAAATATGTGTCTGTTTCTGATGGCGTTTACGGCGTTTATCGTAAAATACGTCCAGCTTAAAAAAACTCACGAGCTCATCATCGCCGTTATCTACGGATTGGGAGCGGCAGCTTTCACCGTCTTCTGGATACTTCAGCTTTGCGGAGTCGTATAATGGACGATAAACTCATACTTAAAAACGGCGTTGCGGCGATAAGAAAGGAAAAATCCCTTTCTCAGTCGGACCTTGCCAAGGCGGTCGGCGTGTCCCGGAACACGATCAGTTCGATCGAAACGGGTCAGTTCACTCCGACGGCGAAGCTCGCGCTGCTTATATGCATAGCGCTCGATAAGAAGTTCGAAGAGGTCTTCTACTTCTGAAAAATACCGGTATCCCGCTTTTTCGGCGGGATATTTTTTGCCGTTTTTTGTATTATTTCAGAGAAAATGATGACTTTTTGAAATATCTGTGTTATAATTTTTTCAATAAAAGCTTGGAGGCGACGATATGGAAAAGGAAAATCACCTCTCCCGCGCGAAGGCAGGCGACGGCTTCTATAACGAGCTTTGGCGTCCGCAGTATCATTATTCTGCAAGGCAATGCTGGGTGAACGATCCGAACGGGCTTGTATACTACAAGGGCGTATATCACCTCTATTATCAGTGCGTTCCGGACAGCAACGAATGCACGAGCGGCGATATGCACTGGGGACACGCGACGTCAACCGACCTCATCCGTTGGACCGAGCATCAGTCGGTGCTCTTTCCCGACAAGGTGGGGAAGATGTGGAGCGGTACCGGCGCCGTTGACAGGTATAATACGTCCGGCTTCTTTTCCGATACCGAAGACGGCACGGGAATCGTTATAGCATATTCAACAAACACGCAGCATATCGGTATCGCCTACAGCAAGGACGGCGGCTTTACCTTCACAAAAATATCAGAGACCGAGCCGGTAATAGCCCATCCGGAGGGAGTTACGGAGTTCCGCGATCCGCACATTTTCTATTATCCCGAAGACAAAAAGTGGAAGATCCTCGTCGCCGGCGGCTTCGTAAGGTTTTACGAGTCAAGCGATCTCGTGCATTGGACTTCCTGCGGCGAAGCGCAGGAGGAATACCGCACCGAATGCCCCAATCTTATAAGGATGCAGGTCGAAGAGACCGGCGATGAAAAGTGGGTGCTTTCTCTCGGCGGGAGGGAATACGTCGTCGGCTCCTTCGACGGCAAAAGGTTTATAGGCGAGACCGGCAGGATCGATATGAACGACGGCCCGGACACCTACGCCGGTATAACCTTTTCCGATATGCCCGACGGCAGGACGGTCATGATAAGCTGGATGAACCGATGGTGGTACGCAAAGAATCCCGAAGGGATCTGGAGCGGATGCTTCTCGCTGCCGGTGGAGCAGAGGCTTTGCAAAACGAATGATTCGTACCGCCTGATACAAGCGCCGGTCAAAGAGGTCGAAACGCTTCGCCGCAGCCTGATTTCAGAAGAGCATAACAAGGTGTATTCAATGGGCGAGAATCCTCTCGCGGCGATAAGGTCGAACACGTGCGAGCTTTTGCTCACGCTTGATTTTGAAAGATCGTCGGGATTCGAGCTCGACCTTTGCGTTGGCGACGGGGACAAGTCCTCGCTCCGCTTTATCCGCGACGAGATGCGATTCGTCTTCGACCGGAGCGAAAGCAGGCTCGGAATTCCCGATCTGAAGGTGAAATTCAATCCGCGCGAATTTATTATCCCGCGCGACAGTATCAAAAACGGCTTGCTTTCTCTCCGCTTGTTCATCGACAAAGCCAACGTAGAGCTTTACGTCAACGGCGGATATAACTATTTCGTCGAAAGGATACAGCCCTCCGACGACTCACGGAGCATGAGCCTTTCTGCCGACGTCAGCATAGCCGTCGAAAGCCTCAAGATATACGAGCTTGATTCTATCTGGAATAATAAATAAAGTGAGATAATTATGAAACAGGA
>JAGAEK010000153.1 GCA_017828835.1 Oscillospiraceae bacterium
GGTTTGCTACAAGGTCAACACCGAAAAGGGTGTTCCCGGAGCTGAAAACGGCGGACAGGTCTTCGCTGTTCAGTTCGGTAACACTGTTTGGAGCGGCGTAAGACTTGAATGGGGTATCTCCGATGAAGCTGCTTCCGGATTCAAATCTCTCGTAGTTGATATGACCGATAAAAACGCTACTATCGGCGGTGTCAATCAGGTCAACCACGAAGGTGCGATCGACGATTGGGAAGAATTCCCCGCCATCCACAGTGAAGGCGGCACCACAATGAGCTTCGTTATCGCCGACCTCGGTTCTTCCGCTCTCAAAAAGACCGACGAGGTTTTTGTTAAGTACGTTGCTTTCTTTGCGACCAAAGCAGAAGCCGACGCTTTTGATATCGACGCTGCAAACGAGCCCGAAACTTCCGAGCCTGAAACTTCCGAACCCGCATCTGAGCCCGAAACTTCAGAACCCGCTTCCGAGCCCGAAACTTCTCAACCCGAGAATAGTGAAAGCGAAAAGCCCAACACCAACACAAGCGATATCGCTGTCATCTCCGGCGCCGTTCTGCTCTGTGCAGCCGCCGCAGTTGTCGCGGTCGTTTCCAAAAAATCCAAATAAGTAAATCGTTTTAAAACGGCGATAAGCAGAGGGATATTTTATCTCTCTGCTTATTGAACTATATATAAACTTTTATCAGGAGTGATTTTTTATGAAAAAGATAATAACCGCAATCGTTGTTATTGCTATGCTCTTCTCCGTAGCGGTACTGTTCCCCGCTTACGCCGACAACGATCCGATCGTTTTCGGGTATACCGCGGAATATAAGGACGTCGCCGGCTACCCCAGCGAAGACAACGATTCCTTTAAAACCGGGTACGACGCAGAATCCGATTCCTTGAAAATGACACCCAAACTCAGCGGTCTCGGCTCTGTTTATTTCGGCTCCGGCTATGAGAATTTAGTCGTCGACACGACGGTTTATAAGTTCATCAAGGTTTGCTACAAGGTCAACACCGAAAAGGGTGTTCCCGGAGCTGAAAACGGCGGACAGGTCTTCGCTGTTCAGTTCGGTAACACTGTTTGGAGCGGCGTAAGACTTGAATGGGGTATCTCCGATGAGGCTGCTTCCGGATTCAAATCCCTCGTAGTTGATATGACCGATAAAAACGCTACTATCGGCGGTGTCAATCAGGTCAACCACGAAGGTGCGATCGACGATTGGGAAGAATTCCCCGCCATCCACAGTGCAGGCGGTACCACAATGAGCTTCGTTATCGCCGACCTCGGTTCTTCCGCTCTCAAAAAGACCGACGAGGTTTTTGTTAAGTACGTTGCATTCTTTGCGACCAAAGCAGAAGCCGACGCTTTCTCCTTAGGTGAGGCACCTATTCAGGAACCTTCCGAGGCGTCTGAAGTAGCGTCTGAAGCGTCTGAATCAGAATCTGAGGCGTCCGAGGCAGAATCCGAAGCTTCCGAAGTAGCATCTGAAGCAGAATCCGAAGCTTCCGAGGCAGCGTCCGAGGCAGAATCCGAAGCTTCCGAGCCTGCGGCTTCCGCACCCGAATCTTCTGCGTCAGAACCCGCATCAGGTTCTTCCTTCCCCACTTGGGCTTACATAGTGATCGCCGCTGTAGTCGTTGCGATAATCGTCGTCATTATAATTGCTGCTTCAAAATCCAAAAAGAAATAATCAAGCGCATAAAAAAAGTCCGCTGCGAAATCGATCGCAGCGGACTTTTTTTATTATTCTCTGACGACAGCTTCATCGTTGTTCCGGAACAGCAGCGATATTGTCCAAAGTCCCGCAAGCGCTACCAGCGAATATATTATCCTGCTTATCAGCGCCGCTTGTCCTCCGCACAGCCATGCTACCAAATCAAACTGAAAAATGCCTATCAGTCCCCAGTTCAACGCTCCGATTATAACAAGTATGAGCGCTATTTTGTCAATAACGGAATTCATATCGGGCTACATCTCCTTTTCCTTTTTGAAAATAGTATTCCCCGATATGTTTATTTAATTCACGTTTTTAAAATCAGTAGCTCTTTAAAAAGAGTCTGACCGAAATTATCAGCGGCGCGACGTAAATTATTATCACAAACGCCGCAAAGCCTATATAAAACACTACGTTTGCCGCTTTCGACAGCAACGTCCCGTTTCCGGTCTCTCTTATTCTCGGCGATACGAACAGCGCAAACGCTATCAGTAAAATCACTCCGACTATTCCGAAAGCGATCCCGATACCGAGTCCGGGCGTCGAATATTTAATCTCGATCGTATTTTCGCCCTTCTCGACCCTGATAGCAGTGAAACACTCGAACACTCTGTATATTTCCGTTTTTTTCGAATTCACGGTCGCCGAAAATCCTTCCGAATACGGTATCGCAAGGAACAGGTAGCCGTCTTTGTCAGCCGTTATGCTGCCTTCAACTCTCGTTCCGTTTACGGAAAGCGATGCAAAAGTCGCCTCTTCTTTCAACTTCGACAGCTTTGAATTATCAAGTCCCCAGACACCGAAAGACGTAAGCAGCGTGTCCTTCGTCGTCCTGATCTCGACCGATACCTGCTCGTCTTTGAACTCGCCGAGACGGATTATACCGTTTTGAGCCTTGGTCGGGAAATCCGAAACGATCTGCTTGCCGTTCACCAAAACGGTAAACGCGCCGTTTATCTTCTCCGTCAGTTTCGTGGAAGGCTTGTAGAAAGCGTCAAAATACAGCGTCTGAGCCCCTTCTACGTCGATCGTGTAGAGGATTTTCGTGTCGGATGTGTTTTTCAGGCGCTTTAAAGATATCTCTCCGTTAACGTAAGCGATCTTCGTCTCTCTCTGCTCCGTCGGCTCGTATTTTACAAAAAGTCCGTCATCTTTTCCGAATATCAAAGAATAGATCTCGTTTTGGTATCCGATACGCTCGCTGCCGTCCAGTCTCTCCAAATCGGTGATATCTCCTTCGCTGAAAACGCCGAGCGGCATATAATACCGGTTTTCCTGTATCGCAAACGTGTCCTTACTGCTGTTTTGAAGCGTATATTTATTGCAAAGGAGCGAATCCATAAACACGGTAGAGCCTTGCGAACCTATCTCCATCCAGTAGCCCGAATAGCCGAGTTTTCTCATCCCGAACAAATAATCTTCGTCCGTGAGGGACGTGTAATGTCCGAGCGAGGACGTTCCGGTCGCTCCTATCCAGTTGACGTCAAACAGCTTGCTGTCATATTTCACTCTGTAAAAATCGTCTCCGACGTCTTCGATCGCTTCCACGCTCTTTATGGATTTTCTGTATTTAGTATCGGTATTCGACGCAGAACCGATGTATACTCCGGAATTGAAAAAGCATTCGCCGACCGTAACGAGCACCAACAACACGCTGAATACGGCTGCCGGCAGCTTTTTATTTTTCTTTAAGCATATTATTACCGTATATAAAACCGCAAAGAGTAAAAACGCCATTCCGAGTCCCTTGAGCGATTTCGCGTCAGCCCATAACGAGCTCGTGTATTTCGCAAGCGTTTTGAGATGCTTGTTCAGCATACGGTAGGCAAAGATAACTCCGGCCGCGCAGATTGCCGACGCCGTAACACCGAACAAAATGCGGCTCATCATTTTTCCCTTCGCAGCCGTCTCTTCTTCTCCGCTTTCTTCAAGCGCCTCGGCCGAGATCGCAAGCATCATCAGCGAGGTCATATAACCGTATCTGTAAGGGAACGCCTGATAGCTGAAAATGTGCCAAGCCGTGTTTATCTTTTCAACAAACACGGGAAGCAGCAGTATCGCGAAAAGCACCAATAATAATTTCACCCTTTTGTCTCTTCCGCTGCCGACCTTCTTCAGCAAAAATATCAGACTCGGCACCACTATCGCAGTGCACAATACAAAAGACAGCTTCGTTTCCAGCGGATCGTTGCTCGCGCCGTTGATAAAGGTATCTATCATATTGCCTCCGCGCGCGGATTTCATATAAAGTAAAAACGACGGCACCAATACCGGCATGCTTATGAACAAAGAACATACCGAACCGCTTATCAGCGACAAAGTATATCTTCCGCGGTTCTTTTCACCGAAAATCATCAAGTATATCCCGGATGCAAATATGATAAACAGACATACGCTCCAGCTCAGATAAAAACAGGTTATCATTATCGCCGAAAGACACAGCGAATACGGTACCGCGTTTCCGGTGTCGTACATTATTTTCATCGTGATCAGCAGAAGCGGGAAAAGATACATCGTATCAAGCCAGCTCAATATCTGGAACAACATCAGCGAATATCCGCAAAGCGCGTACATCGTCGAAAGAGACGCTATCACCGCCGGCTCAAGTTTCGGAAAGAACTTTTTGAAAAACACCGATGCCGTAACGGCGCTCATGACGATCTTCAGCAGAACGATAATGTTTTCCGCGACCATGATATCCGACGTGTCGAAAAACGCGACTATCGCCGAAAAAGGGCTGAAAACGTAATAAAATATTACTCCTAAAAAGCTCATGCCGCCCGCGTTGCCCCAATTGAACTCCCAGTTGCCGTTTTTTATGCTCGCAAGTATCGGAGTGAGCTGCTGATCCATATCACACCAGGAGATCGTATTTTTCCCGAACGGATACAGTCCGTATTTGATGAACACCAGCATCAGTATTATATACGTCAATGCCGCGGATAAAACCATCGGCATGAGATATTTAAATTTTTCCGGTTTAACCTGACTCATAATTTTCCTCCAAACCGTTGATTTATAACATAACTGTAATTATAATATAAAATTGACCGTTTTTCAATTCTTTAACCGGTTTTTTATAAAAATAAGTGGATTATTAGGTATTACTGTGTTATAATTACTTTATATTCGGATATATTTCTAATTTCTCAGGAGGTCTTAAAAATGGACAGGAAAACATTCTACATCACTACCCCTATTTATTATCCGTCCGATAAACTCCATATCGGACACAGCTATTGCACCGTCGCGACCGACGTTATGGCGCGGTATAAACGAATGCAGGGTTATGATGTCATGTTTTTAACCGGTACCGACGAGCACGGTCAAAAGATCGAGGAAAAAGCCGTCAAAGCCGGGATCACTCCGAAAGAGTACGTCGATAATATGGTCAGCGGTATAAAAGCGCTCTGGAAACTGATGAATATCTCAAACGACCGCTTTATCAGAACCACCGATCACTATCACGAGATCAGCGTTCAGCGTATATTTGATAAACTTTACGAAAAAGGCGATATATATAAAAGCGTCTACAAGGGAAAATACTGTACTCCCTGCGAGTCTTTCTGGACCGAAAGCCAGCTCGTAGACGGGAAATGCCCCGACTGCGGACGCGACGTCGTCGAAGCCGAAGAAGAAGCTTATTTCTTCAAACTCTCCGCGTATTCTCAAAAACTTGTCGACTACTACAAAGAACATCCCCTGTTTATGGAGCCGCAATCCCGTCTTAACGAAATGATAAACAATTTCATAAAGCCGGGACTCGAAGATCTTTGCGTTTCAAGAACTTCTTTCTCTTGGGGTATTCCGGTCGACTTCGACCCGAAACACGTCGTTTACGTCTGGATCGACGCCCTCACAAACTATATCACCGCACTCGGTTACCTCAACGATGAATATCACGATTTTGAAAAATTCTGGCCCGCGGACGTCCATTTCGTCGGAAAAGAAATAATGCGCTTCCATTCGATAATATGGCCCGCGCTGCTTATGGCGCTCGATCTGCCGCTCCCGAAAAAAGTCTACGGACACGGCTGGCTGTTGATCGACGGCGGAAAAATGAGTAAATCCAAGGGCAACGTCGTCGACCCCGTCGTCCTTTGCGAACGTTACGGCGTCGATGCCATCCGTTATTTCCTTATGCGCGAATTTCCGTTTGGCTCCGACGGTATTTTTACCAACGAGGCACTTATCAACCGTATCAATTCCGATCTCGCAAACGATCTCGGCAACCTGATCTCAAGGACCGTTAGTATGATCGAAAAATATTTCGGCGGTACCCTCCCCGAAAATTTAAAATACGGTCCTGATTTCGCCGAGGACGCCGACGTTATCAAAATCGCTTCGGCTTTGCGCGACACAGTCGCAAAAAACGTCGAAAAATACGCTTTCCAGGACGTTCTGATCGAAATTATGAAACTCGTTTCAAGATGCAACAAATATATCGACGAAACGGCTCCCTGGGTGCTTGCAAAAGATCCCGAAAACAACTCAAGACTCGCCGGGGTCATGTACGTTCTGCTCGAATCCATAAGGATCGCAGGTATCCTCCTCACTCCCTTTATGCCGGATACCTCTGAAAAAATCAGAATCCAGATCGGCGCGCCGTCAGATATATATAACTGGGACGCCGCCGCGAAATTCAACGTACGTTCGGGAAATATCACCGTTAACAAAGGCGACGCCCTGTTCCCGCGTATCGATATGGCAAAAGAACTCGCCGCACTCGAAGCAAATAAAAAGCCCGCTGCGGAGCCCGATCCCGAAATCACTATCGAGGATTTTATGAAGGTACGGCTCAAAGTCGCAAAGGTCGTCGAATGTGAGAAAATCGAAAAATCAAACAAACTTCTCAAACTTCAGCTCGACGACGGCAACGGTATCAGGCAGGTCGTTTCGGGTATCGCGCAAAAATATTCTCCGAATGATCTGATCGGTAAAAATATAATCCTGATCTCAAACCTGAAACCCGCCAAACTCTGCGGCGTCGAATCGAAGGGTATGATCCTGGCGGCGACTGACAAAAACGACGTACCCACGGTCATTTTTGCCGATCCTTCGCTTGAACCCGGCTCGGTTATAAGATAATGGCAATTTTTAATATTTTCGACTCTCACGCCCATTACGACGACGAGCAGTTCGATCCGGACAGAGACTCTATTCTCCCCGAAATATTCAAAAGCGGCGTTTGCGGTATCATAAACGCTTCAAGCGATCTCCCTTCCTGCGCCGCTTCCTTAATGCTCTCGTCTAAATACAAAAACGTATTTGCAGCCGTCGGAATACATCCGCACAGCGCATCTTCGGTTTCGTCAGACGTGCCCGCTCAAGCCGACTACCTTAAAATACTTGAAGCTCTTTTTACTCAAAATAAAAAGGTCGTCGCTATCGGCGAGATCGGACTCGATTACCACTACGACTTTTCTCCGCGCGATACTCAACTGAAAGTGTTCGAAGAACAGCTTTTGCTTGCGAATAAGCTGAACGCCCCCGTCGTGATACACAGCCGCGAGGCGACCGAAGATACTGTGTATCTGCTCAAAAAACACCGTCCGCGCGGAGTCGTTCACTGCTTTTCGGGCAGCGCCGAAACCGCAAAGGAAGTTTTGAAACTCGGGATGTACATAGGCATAACCGGCGCTGTGACTTTCAAAAACGCACGAAAGCTGATCGAGGTCTGCGGTGTCGCTCCTCTCGAAAGAATACTCATCGAGACCGACTGCCCTTATATGGCGCCGGTCCCCTACAGAGGCACCCGAAACGACTCGCGTATGCTTTCAGCGGTTGCCGAAAAACTCGCCGGGCTTTATAACGTTTCCGCTCAGTATATCGCCGATATTACCCGCGAGAACGTCGAAAGGTTATACGGTATTTCTATCGATTAGTTGTTTTCAGTATTCGATCCGACAGATCCGGTATTTTTTACCGGGTCTGTTTTTTTGCATAAAAATATTCACTGTAAAGTTTAAAACGTTTACAGTGAATATCTTCAAGCGTTATCTATTTGTTTTCTTCGGGTTCTTTTCCGTCGATCACGTCTCCGGCGTCTTTGAAAATACCTGTTTCGCCGCTTTCCCCGGCGTCGTCCGGCTCGTCTTTTTTATCTTTTTCAAGAACCAACTCGCCGTTCATTATCTTGACAAAGTCGTCTCCGCTTATCTTTTCTTTTTCGATCAGGTATCCCGCGACGGAATGGAGCTGATCCTCATGTGTTTTCAATATATCCTGCGCTTTTTCGTAACAGCTGTCTATCAGCGCCCTCACCTCGGTGTCTATCGCCGCGGCCACGTTTTCGGAATAGTTACGCGTATGGCCGTAATCTCTTCCGATAAATATCTCATCCTCGTTCGCACCGTATACGATAGGACCTATTTTGTCGCTGAATCCGTATCTGGTTATCATACTGTTCGCGATCTTCGTAGCACGTTCGATATCGTTTGAAGCACCCGTCGAAACGTCGTCGAGCACTATCTTTTCCGCCGCCCTTCCGCCGAGCAGTGTGACGATATTCTCAGTCATTTCGTTCTTCGTTACGTAGTTTCTGTCTTCGACCGGCAGAGCAAGAGTATATCCTCCCGCTGCGCCTCTCGGTATGATGGAAACCTCATGGACAGGATCCTGCGTCGGGCAATAGAAATGACATATCGCATGGCCCGCTTCGTGATACGCAGTAAGCTTTTTGTCCTTGTCGCTGACTTTATGCGATTTCTTTTCGGGTCCCGCCACGACCTTTATCGCGGCATCCTCTATCTCCTTCATTGTGATCGCTTTTTTGTTCTTCTTCGCAGACTGCAGCGCTGCCTCGTTCAAAAGATTTTCAAGATCGGCCCCGGTAAACCCGACGGTCGATTTCGCCACCGTCTTCATATCAACGTCCGGAGCTATCGGCTTATTGCGCGCGTGGACCTTCAATATCGCTTCTCTTCCGTCTATATCAGGGTAGCCGACCGTTACCTGACGGTCGAACCTTCCCGGTCTCAACAGCGCCGGATCGAGTATATCTCTTCTGTTCGTCGCCGCCATTA
>JAGAEK010000154.1 GCA_017828835.1 Oscillospiraceae bacterium
CGGTTTGACCTACCTGGTGGGAAGCGTCGATCCAGCCTGCGTCGACGGTCGCTCTTGAAGCTCCGACGACTCCGCCGAGTACGTCGGCGAGTTCTTTGACCATCTTGAAACCGTCGGCACTGCCGAGCCCGCGTCCGCCCGCAACGATGATATCGGCGGAACAGAGGTCTGCGGTTTCGTGTGCACTCTTGATTATTTCTATAACTTTCGTTCTGATCTCGGCGTCGGTCAAAGCTACTTTGACTTTTTCAACGGTTACTTTTCTCGAAGTATCCGCTGCGAGTTTTTTCATAACGCCGGGACGTACGGTCGACATCTGAGGACGGTGGTTCGGAGTTACGATCGTAGCCATGAGGTTTCCGCCGAACGCGGGACGCGTTTGCAGAAGGTTACCGGTTTCCGGATCGATCTCGAGACCGGTACAGTCCGCTGTGAGTCCGGTACCGACTCTTGCGGCGAGACGGGGGGCGAGGTCGCGTCCTATGGTGGTCGCACCGATGAGAATGATCTCGGGCTTTCTCTCTTTGATAAGAGAATCCAGAACGGTCGTATAAGCATCCGTGGTGTAGACGGCAAGTTTAGGATCGTCGGCAAGTATCACTTTGTCGGCTCCTGCAAAGCAAAGAGATGCCGCAAGATTTTCGACGTTGCTTCCGAGAAGTACGCCGACGACTTCACAGTTGAGTGATTTTGCGAGTTTGCTTCCTTCGCCGAGAAGCTCGAAAGAAGTCTGCATAAGGGTCCCGTCGCGCTGTTCGCAGAATACCCATACTCCTTTGAAAACGGAAAGATCGTTTTTTGTTTCTTGGACTTCATCAGATGCGATAGCTCCGAACTTACAAGTGGAAATGCAAGCTCCGCAGCCGGTGCATTTGTCGTTGATAAAAGCCTTACCGTCTGCGAAATCAATAGCTCCGAAAGGACAATTTTTAACGCAAAGCTTACATCCTTTGCATTTATCGGTAATAACAGTTACAGCCATGATATAACCTCCTTCAACTTATATAATGTGTTTTGCCGAAAGGCCGGAAATAAGGGCTGACACTTTTTCGGCATCTGTTCCTTCAAGCATTACGCCGGCGCCCTTGGGCTCGGGAGTGAAGGAACGGCTTACGTTTGTGGGAGAGCCTTTTAATCCTATGGCTGAAAGATCGACGTTTATATCGTTTACGGTCATAACGCGGATTTCCGCATTGTAAGCGTCAAAGATTCCTCCGATCCTTGCATATCTCGGAGTATTCAGTTCTTTGACGGCAGTCAGAAGACAAGGCATAGTAGTTTCGATGACCTGATATCCGTCTTCGAGCATTCTCTTCGCGGTCACGGTTTTACCGGAGATCTTTATGTCTCCGACGTAGGTGATCTGAGGAACGTCGAGTTTTTCCGCGATTTGAGGACCGACCTGAGCGGTATCGCCGTCGATTGCCTGACGTCCGCAGAAGATGATATCGAAATCAGCGAGAGTTTTGATAGCGGCGGTAAGTATGTTTGAAGTCGCCATCGTGTCGGAGCCGGCGAAAGCGCGGTCCGAGAGAAGAACGGCATCATCGCAGCCCATAGCCAAAGCTTCACGGAGTGCGGCGTCGGCCTGGAAAGGCCCCATACAAAGAGCGGTTACCGTTCCGCCGTAGGTTTCTTTTAATGTAACGGCGGCTTCGATCGCGTTTTTATCGTCGGGATTGATTATGCTGGGAACGCCGTCGCGGATAAGAGTTCCGGTTTTTTGATCGATTTTTACTTCGTTTGTATCCGGAACCTGTTTTATACATACAAGAAATTTCATAATATTCTCCATTCTCCGGCTGTACTTAAAGTTTTTTGAGTCCCGAAGCGACTGCCGGCGCGCAACGGGTATCGGTTCCGGAAAATTATCTTAAAGCGGCTCCGGAGATGACCATACGCTGGACCTGAGAAGTTCCTTCGTAGATTTCCGTGATCTTCGCGTCACGCATCATACGCTCGACCGGATACTCTCTTGTATATCCGTATCCGCCGTGAAGCTGAACGGCTTTCGTGGTGACGTTCATAGCGGTCTCGGCGGCAAAAAGCTTTGCCTGAGCGGCTGCAACCGAGAAAGGAGCGTGCTGATCCTTCATGAATGCGGCGTTATAAACGAGCAAACGGGCGGCCGCTACGGAGGTTTCCATATCGGCGATCATCCATTGAAGTCCCTGTTGAGTCGAAAGGGGTCTTCCGAACTGAATACGCTCTTTTATGTATTTTTTAGCGCAATCGAGAGCACCCTGAGCGATACCGAGCGCCTGTGCGGCGATACCTATACGTCCGCCGTCAAGAGTCTGCATCGCGATCTTGAATCCGCCGCCGACCTGTCCGAGTACGTTTTCAACGGGGACTCTCACATTTTCGAATACGAGTTCTGCGGTAGCGCTTCCGCGGATACCCATTTTATGTTCTTTTTTACCGACTGAAAATCCGGGCATACCTTTTTCAAGTATGAAAGCCGTGATCCCGCGGTTACCTTTTGATTTATCGGTCATTGCAAAGACGATATAGCTGTCGGCCTCGCCGGCGTTCGTTATAAATAACTTCGAACCGTTGAGTATATAGGAATCTCCGTCCAAAACGGCTACTGTCTGCTGAGCTGCGGAGTCGGTACCGGCGTTTGCTTCGGTAAGCGCGAAAGCTCCGAGTTTTTCACCTTTTGCGAGAGGTATGAGGTATTTTTCTTTTTGTTCAGGCGTACCGAACTGGAAGATGGGATGAGTACCGAGCGAAGTATGCGAACTGAGGATAACTCCCGTCGTCGCGCAAACTCTTGAGAGCTCTTCAACAGCGATAATGTAGCTGATGGAATCGCCGCCGGCGCCTCCGAATTCCTTCGGGAAGGGTATTCCCATCATCTGGCAAGCGGCGAGCTTTTCGACCGTTTGACGGGGGAAATATTCTTTTTCGTCAACTTCGGCGGCAATGGGTTCCACCTCGTTAACGGCAAATTCGCGCATGATCTTGCGCACCATTTCCTGCTGCTTTGTCAGGTTAAAGTTCATGAGTGATATACCTCCTTATTTATTCTGAAAAGGATCGGGTTTTCTTTTTTCACAGAAAGCCGTCATTGCGTTTTTCTGATCGACTGTGTTGAAGCAGCCGGAGAATTCGTCGATCTCGGTATCAAGAGCGGAGTCGATATCCTGCTGCATACCTTTGTTGACGGCCGCCTTGGAAGCGCGGACCGCGTAGGGGGCGTTCAAAGAAATTTTCGTCGCAAGTTCCTCGGCTTTGACCATAAGTTCCTCGGGAGCACAAACTTCATCGACAAGACCCATTGCCAAAGCTTCGGGAGCTTTTATTTTTTTGCAGGTATAGAGCATCATTTTGGCTTTGGAAAGCCCGATGATCCTTGCAAGACGCTGGGTACCGCCGAAGCCGGGAGTGATACCGAGAGAAGTTTCGGGCTGCGCAAATACCGCGTTTTCCGAAGCTATACGGATATCACAGCACATTGAAAGCTCGCATCCGCCGCCGAGCGCAAATCCGTTTACCGCGGCGATAACAGGTATCGGCAATTTTTCGATCTTACGAAAAACGCGATTGCCGAGCGTGCTGAACTTTGCCGCGCCTTTTTGGTCGAGATCCTTCATTTCGGCGATATCGGCGCCGGCGACAAAGGATTTGGGACCGTCGCCTGTGATGATCAGACAGCGAAGGGTATCGGCGGAAACAGCATCGACCGTACTCTCAAGTTCGGAAAGAGTCTGAGAGTTCAATGCATTCAATGCACTAGGACGGGAGATGGTAATAATACCGATAAATCCTTTCTGCTCAAATTTGATGTTTTCCATGGTTATTCCTCCTAAAAGCCTGATTATAAATATAAGTACTCTTTCATTATACATAAATTGATATATATATTTCAA
>JAGAEK010000155.1 GCA_017828835.1 Oscillospiraceae bacterium
ATAACCGGTATCCATTACTTCCACCGAACTTTCTTCAAAAGTTATTTCTGACGTGCTTTCCGTTTCGTTTTCACTTCCGCAGGAAACCGCAAGAGGCAGTAACAGCATGAAAACGAATACTAATGCTAAAAGTCTTTTCATAAAAGCGTCTCCCATACGATCCGATAATAACACGTGATCGTAAAAATGTCAATATTACAAAAACCGAACTCCCGAAAAGCTCGAGAGTTCGGTTTTGTACAAATTGTGCTATTCGGTCAAATAAAGCTTATTTGCTTTTCTTAACTATGACAGCGCCGCCGAGTGCGATGACGGAAACGACTGCGAGAGCTATGATGCCGGCGTCGCCGGTGGTCGGGGTCACGGGTTTGGATTCTTCAGCGGGAGTGGATTCCTCCGCAGGGGTGGATTCGTCGTCCGAAACGTCAACAGTAGGTGCTACAACGCCCCATACAACATCTTTATTATCGTCGGTCATATTAACGAGAGCGGCGACTTTTATAAGATCATCGCTGTCGTTGATATCGAAGCCGTCAGAGAAATCTACGCTCCAAATTTCTTCACCTTCCTGCTCTACGCTAATAGAAGCGATGCTTATTGAACCAGAAGCGAGATAGAATCCGACGCCAAGTGAAATGAATGCTGGAGTGGCTTTTTTTCCGGCGTAAGAACCGTAAGTTCCGTCATAAGGATTAAGATTGGGTTTGACGTCAGCACTGGAGACTTCAACCCATTTTCCTTTAGTGACAGTCGAATCTTTGGCGTAATCAATGAACGTGATCAAATAATCCCAGTTGCCGTATTCATCCTGCTCGTAAGAATACATATTCAGATAGACGCAGCCGTTGCTTGTGGTTGTGCAATCTTCGCTGAATTTAACGAGCGCTTTTATTGAAATAGGAGCGTCTTTGATTATACTGCCGGGGACTTTGAAGGATATACCGGGATCTTCATCGATGCCTTCGCCTTTGAACCATAAATAGGCGTCGGGTTCTTCGATTTCGGGATCATGTTCGGTTTCGGACTGTTCACCGGTAGAATTCTTGTTGATGACGTCCCACGCGGTGCCTTTGTTTGCAGCCGACATATCGTATGTAACGGAAATATCGGGATCTGCAAGCGTGAAGTTCGAAAAATCCTTTGTGAAAACGACTTTGCCGTCAACGCTGATTTTTATGTAAGCGATTTTGATCGTCCCCGTTGCCTGCCAGAAACCGATGCCGAGATCGAGGCGATCGGGGGAGACTCCGTCTAATGAAGGGTCGTAGTAAGCAAGGCCGACCTTGCTCCATTTACCGAGTTCCTGTACGGTACTTTTTGCGTAGTCGGTCCAGTTAAGCAAAGAGCTGCCGTTGTAAGGATAAACGTTAGCATACACGCTGCCGCCGTTGGACTCGCAGTCTTCTCCAAAGAATACAAGCGCTTCGAGATCAAAGTTTTTGCCTTCGAGAAGCGCGGCGTCGACCGTAAAATGAAGTCCCGGAGCGCCGCCGTTACCGTCGAAAGTCATCATAAGGTATCCTTCGGGTTCCGCTTCGTCCGCTGACACGAATACCGTGACCGAACTCAGCATAAGTGCGAGAGAAAGAATGATCGCCAGTAGTTTTTTCATTGTATTTCCTCCGTTTTAAAATGTTTTTATTCTTCTAATGATTTTATTTTATTGACAAGATGTTGGACATCGTTTTCAAAGCCATTGCTGAAACGGTCGTACGCAGACGTAAAACCGTCGAATCGTCCGGTATATAAACCGACATATAATTCGTTGACTGTAGTAAAAACAGAGTATTTGCCTATTTGGAAAATAGAACCGGGTTCGCAGCCGCGGACCGAGAAAATGAGGTCCAGCATTTCTTCCGCTTCTTCGGTTTGGAGCTTCTGCCCTTTAAGAGCCATATCGTAATAGTTTTGAATAAATGAGCCCGAGTTTTCCCTCCAGGAATAATAGCCCATCACGTCGAGTATGGCGGCGGCAAATTCCGCATGAGCTTGGTCGAGATTGGTGCCAATGCCGTATGCATTCGCGGTCCATGTGTTGAGCAGTGAGTAATAGTATTCCTGGTGCTCATCAGCTTTAGGCATCGGAGCTATACCGAAAATATCTTCCATTTCAAGAAGCGTGCACGCACGCAGGGAACCACCGAACATAAGGCATCTTCCTTCCTGGAAAGCATCATAAAGAAGGCCACCCGGATTAGAAGAAATGTTAAAATAGTCATTTACGCAGACATACGTGTCTTCATGCGCGAACTCCATATATTTGTTTAAGTAATTTATCGTATCTTCATTGTATAGACTAAGTTCAGGGTAACCGTTTTTGTCGTTTTGCAAAATTCGTATTCCGGCAGCATACGTCATTGAATAGAAATCATCATGGTTGCCGCCCCAACCAAATCTATCAAAAAGATCTACCCCTTCTGGGTCATTTGTGTCTTCGCAAAACGTTTTCGAATATTCGATCACCTTATCAATCGTCCATTTGCCTTCGCGCGCAAGCTTTACAGGACTTTCAAGGTTCAATTTTTTAATAAGAGTATCATTATACACAACGCACGGGATCCTTGAATAGCTGTTATAATCGATGTCGCCGATAGTAAAATAGAGTTTGCCGCCTAAAGTGACGCTTTCATTAAAATACTGCTGCCACCAAGGGTTTTTGGGCTCGAAGTACTCAAAAGAATTAAGGTCATATAAGGAACCCTCAAGAGCCAACGTGCCGCAATCGTAAAGACAGCAGGCGAATGCGCTTATTGATGGATCTGAAGCACTTATATAATTGCGTATTTTTGAAAGCGTATCAGTGCCATATCTCGTTGGGGATTGATAATATATCTCATCTATCGTAACTCCGAGCGTATCAAAGATCATATTGTTTCTTTGCTTAATCGCTATGTTACATCCTTCGGAGATATTCTCTTCGTATGTGCCTACTTCGTTCGGTATAATCGAAGATGTATTGGTAGCAGTCGAATATGTGGTCCATACCGTAAACGTCTCGCCTTCGTAATCGTTGCCCGAATAAATATCGGGAACGTAAACCGATACTTCTTCGGACGGTTCTTCAACTTCCGATTCGTCTTCCGAAACAGCGGATACCTGCGAGGACTCCTCTTTGCTTTCCTCGCCGCCGCTGCCGCAGGCGACGAGCAGTGAAGCGAACAGGACTAACGCAAGGATCAAAGCCAGTGTTTTTTTCATAAAATGACCTCCTATATTCCGAGTTCTTTGAATGTGAGCGTCACAAGTTCGTGACGGACGGAGTTTTCTATTGCTATATAGACCTTTTCGGCGTTTTCATCTGCAAGAACGTAAGGATAGAAGTAAAATTCGTCGGGGCCGGTCAGATCGAGCACTTTCCCAAACGTTTTGCAGCCGTCTTCGCTTTGGAGAAGTTCAAGATTCCTTCTGTTGATCCAGCCGAATCCGCCCTTGCAGTTGTTCACCAGGAACACTTTGCCGCGGACTTTGAACAGGAAAGGTTTTGTGCTGGGGTCGGGTATGCCCGATCTTTCGGGCTTGGTCCAGGTTTTGCCATAATCGTAGCTGTGGCTTGCGAACAGTTCGGGCACGGTCATACTGCGCATAAGCATAAATATATGCCCGTCTTCGAGCTCGACCGCCGTGGGTTCGAGCAGCCCCTTGCCGTGGATGAGATTGCCGTAACGGTACCACGTTTCGCCTTTATCGGGCGATACGGCGCAGCCGGAATAGAACGGCCATTCGTTTTCGGGAGTTTCTTTGCCCTCCCAGTCGAAATTGCCGCGGGTGGACATCCACGCTATCGGGAAGAACCAGCTTCCGTCGGAAAGCACCGACATCCGGCTGAAGACGACTCCGTTGAGCCCGCATTCGAACGAGATCGGTTCCGACCACGTTTCGCCGTTATCGTACGTATACGACCTGAAAGACTGCGCTTCGCGGAATCCGCTTTCTTTGGTATATGCGCAGAAACACATCATAGGATGTTCCGGCACGGCGGTCACCTCGGTACAGGTGAGACCTCTGGAGCCGTGGCACATCGCTTTTACGGGCGCGGACCAGGTCTTGCCGCCGTCGCGGCTCTTGCACAGCGCGACGTAATTTTCGTTGCGCGGCTCGGTCTCGCCGCCGGTGACGAACGTGCATATGAGCGATCCGTCGCTCATCCTCGCAAGAATGGGATGGCGCGCAAAAATGTTATTTTTAAAGTCCCAGATCAGGTTACGTTCCATACTTTTCCCCTGCACGGCAAGCTCAACAAATTATGCTACAAATATGATTATATACAAGTCGTGAATAAATGCAACGATAATTTGAGACATATTATTTTGAATATAGGACACGGGCGATCGGATGACGTTCTGCATTGAAAAACGGTGCGACCGCATACAAAGGTGATCGCACCGTTCTTTTTTTATTTGTATTCCTCCGACAGGCTGCTGATGGTTTCGTTAAGATCCGTGTTATCGCGGATCTCGCTCGGCGTGACGCCGAGATGGTATTTGATATAGTTGGAAAAATTGCAGACAGATGAAAAGCCCAGATTGTTCGCTATGACGGCTATATTGAGTTCCTTGTTTATAAGCATCCGCTTCGCCTCTATGCAAATAACTCTGTCTATATATTCGCCGACCGAAATGTTTTCTTTCTGCTTGAACAGCCGGTTGAGCTGCTTTGAACTAATGTATACGTTCTCGGCGACCTTTGCGACCGTGGGACGTTCTTTCAGATGATTCAGTATATACCGTTTGGCGCGTTCAACGTAGTTATGCTTTGGTATATCCGTCACCGCCGCGCTTTGCCCGTTTGCTGCCCTTTTGCTTATCTCTTCCATTAAAAAAGTAAAAGAATACGAAATAAGCGAACGTGCTTTTTCCTCGTTGCCGTAATCCATTTCGGCTATGTACCCGGAGAAGAAATCGAACACGTCGTTCTTTTCTATTATAAGATATCCGTCGGGCGGGTCGAACGGGTTCTGGCTTTTATCGTCGATGACGAACACTATCGAAAGATGCAGGTTCAGGTCATCCGCGTCCTCCCAGCTGTGATTCGTTCCGGGGGCAAGCAGTATGGCGCCGCCTTCGGGAACGGCGACCGAA
>JAGAEK010000156.1 GCA_017828835.1 Oscillospiraceae bacterium
AAAGCTTCGATATATCCATGCCTCTGCATATCTTTGCGGTCCCGGCCTCGAAAGAGTATCCGAATCTCGCCGAAAACTGACACCCTCTGAGTAATCTCAGCGGATCGTCGCCGAAACTCGATCTGTCCACGCACCGCAGCGTCTTGGTTTTTATATCCTCCGCTCCGTTATATGGATCCTCGATCTCACCCGAAAGCACGTCGCACAGTATCGCGTTGACGGTAAAATCCCGCCTCCGCGCCGCTTCTTTTACGTCAAGATAAGGATCGACCTCGACTTCGATATCTCTATGTCCGCTGCCGGTACACCTTTCTCTCCTCGGAAGCGCAACGTCGATACCCCGGTCCTCAAGCGTGAATATCCCGTATGAAAGCCCTTCTTTACCGACTTTTCCGAAAGGCTCAAACAGTTTCAGAAGCTCGTCCGCGCTCAAGCCGTATACTTCTATATCAAGGTCGGTGCTTTCTTTTCCGCGCAGCATATCTCTAACGCATCCGCCGACGTAGTAAGCCCTGCCGCCGCGCTCTTTTATGAGCATAGCTAATTTTTCAGCCGTTTCTCTCTTTTCCATAACTCGCTATGCCCTCTTTCTTTTTATTTAACTCCGTATATCAAAACAATACCGTTTCGGGAGCCGATGTGAACGACGAAAAGGTCGCGACGGCGTTTTTAAAATAGTACACCTGTGTATTTTCATCGTTTTCATCATAGTTCATACTGCGCAGCTCGGGGTATGCGTCAAGCATCGATTTTTTCGCCTCTGTCCTGACGTCCTCGACAAGCTCACCCGCGACACGCAGCCATTTCCCGTCCTTGAACGCGCATATCTCGACCTTCGGATTCGCAACTATCTGTTTCGATACGGCTTTGTTTTTCTCCGTCTGTATATACAGTTTCCCTTCAAAAATGTTCACCGTTCCGAACGGACGTACCCTCGGCTGATCTCCTTCGATCGTCGCAAGATAATACGTCTCCGCATCTTTCAAAAATTCATAAACTCTTTTCATTTTTACGTCTCCTTTTTAAAATCGATCCTATCTTATTATGGTATGATGCGCTTCGGGACTGTTCGTCTCATCATATCCGTTAAAATAATTCCAAAGTCTGATGTTCTCTTCAAAGTTTATCGTTTCGGTAACGTCGTCAAACTGCCTTGTCCCCTCGTTGAATCCCGGAGTAAATATACCGTCTCTGATCTCGACGATGTTATATTTTTTCATCATCTCGTAAAGCTTCTTGTTCTGTTCGACGATATACTCTCTCTTTGCCGCCTTTTCCTCATCGGTCCCTTCCTTTGCATCGTAGTAATCAAGGAAGATGGAGCCGAGTCTGATATAGTCGCAGCTGATCCTGAGCCGCTGAACGTGTTCGAGCTGAAGCTCCGTTTCCGCCATCTCCTCCGCTTTGTCGAACCATTCGACAAGCTGATCGTTATAAGGCGTGAAAGGATGCTGACCGTAGATCCCCTCAACGAAGTATTGGGCACTGAAATGTCCGTCCTTCTCATCCGCGAGCCGCTCGCAGAAATCAAGGTATTTCAGGATATATTCGTATCCCGCTCCGTAGTAAATGCGGCAGAAATCTTCAATACAGGTATGGAATTCCTCTTCCGTCATATACGGATCCTCCATGCACTTCGAAAAAAGGTATACTCTCATCGCGCTGAATTCCGGGCTGGACGAGAACATCCATCTTCCGAGTCCCATGTTAAGGTAGCACTTAACGTTGTTTTCGACCATAAAACGCATATTGGAGCAAATGTTGTATACGTTCGGGAACGGACAGAGATGCTCCAGAAAATCGGTCGAATAGTCGAACATCTGTATCCTGCTGCATATCTTGCTCCATTCAACGATATCGTTCTTGATCCCGGCGTTCACATAGCAGTCCGGATCGTCGTATGTGTGGTTCTGACACGCGTCGATCGGCGCGATATAGACAACGACGTTGTCTTCACAAACGATATTCTTCGGGCATTTTCTCGTGTATTGGTAGGCGAGAAATTCAAGATGAGCCTCGGGATATTCCTTCTTTATAGCTCTCGCGAGTCTGTTGACGAACGCGAGAAGAGGTCCCGCCGAGCTTTCGTAATATTCCTCTCCCGCCTTGCACCGTTCGCACTGGCATCTTGCATTGGTGTCGTTCTGCGAGACCGAGATCGTACCGGTCGGATGCTGTTCAAGAACTTTTTTCAGATTCTTAAGCACTTTATAGTAAACATTCGAATCATACACGCAGGGGTTCGCGGGTTCGCCGTGTGAATAATCCTGCTCCGCAAAGGTCCCGAGCGTATGGAGTCCCCAATGGAGAGCCTCTGTCCCGCCCAAAGACTCGTGCATAGTCTTCTTTTCGTTTCCGTTGATCTGTCTTTTAACACAGAATATGTCGTTATAACTTTCCGAAATATAAAGGTCCCGGTATATAAAGTAAGGGGTGAACTCCTTGTTTATCCCCGTAAGATTCAATAATTTTGTCTCGTTGCACTCTTCGGCGTCTATCGCGACGAACCTCCAGCCTATCTGGTCTTCAAGAAAATCGTATACGCCGTAGATGGCGCCTCTTTCGTGGCTTCCTTTTATCGTTACGCCGTTTTTATCGGTGTAGTAAGCATAGGATTCTTTGTTGTCGTTGACCCTTTCGTCTTTTATGTAGAACGCTTTGACTCCGGCTTCGGGTGCGCCCTTGACCATATTCAGTTTGATTCCGATCGTCTGATGCAGGTATTTCGTTAACTCTGTCGCGGCTCTTTTCATTACCCCGCCGTTGTCGTCGTAAGCGACGACCCAACTCGAATCTACCTGCTTTCCTTCAACGAAAAGCGCCGATACCGGATATCCGGTATCGGTGATATCATCGGGATCCGGAAGCACTTCTTTCTTTTGGAAAATATCGCATCCCGAAAGCATTACCGTTATCAATACGATAAAAAGAATCCACAACTTTTTCATGTCACTTCTCCAAATCTCAATACAGTTTCGCGTCCGCGGGTTGCGGATCGAAATATACGGTTACTTTCTGTACGTCTCGACCTCGGCCCCGCAATTCGGACAAAACTTGCTTTCCGATTTCAGCTGCTCTCCGCAATTCGCGCAAAATGAAGCCTTGTGTGTCTGCGAAACCGGAACCGCAGCCGTCATATTCAGTTTCTTTGCAAGACTTTCCGTCTTAGCCTCCTGATACGATCTGTTCTTTTGATCGTTTATTCTCTTGGAGCGAAGAGCGTTTTCGGTTTTATCGACCACCTTGTTGCCTATGAACCCGACGATCAGCATGACTACAAATACTATGGCAAAAATTACAACAAGATATATCCATGTATTCGGCATAAAATTTTTCTCCTTATCTTACAGAAAACTGTGATGAGTCTTGAAATCAAGATCATAAGATTTAACGCCTGTGTTAGGGTCAAGACTCAAAAACACCTTTTCTACCGACGTCATCAGCATATTCATTAAGGTGTCGTCCGCATAACCGTAATTTGCGGTTTTCCAGCGCGTAAACTCAAACCGGAATATACCGATACCCGACGGAGCGTCAAAATCAACTTTATAAAGCCTCGCTGCAAAATTGGTCGACTTGAAATCCACCTGTGTCGAGGTGTTCCCTTCCATCGCACACGGAATAACCGCTTTTTCGAGCTGCTCTTTCAAAGAAGCGTAAGACCCTACTTTGGAAGTGAATTCTTCGCCTTTTTCAGCAAATCGCTCGTTCCGAACCGTTATCTTTCCTTCTTCTCTCAACTGTTTAATCTTTTTCCCGCGAGGAAGCCCGATAGCTATTCCGATCCCTATTGCTATCAAACATATAGGCAGCACTATCCACTCCATTTATTATTCCTCCGCTCGTATCACTGTCCGACGGATTTTCCACAGGCAGGACAGAATTTCGACTCCGCATTGATTTTTGCGCCGCAATATCCGCAATACTTCGTTTTTATCTCTTCACTCTCTTCTTTTTGAGGGAATTGTGTCGTTGTCTTATCCGGCATCTGAGTCGTCTCAGGATTTACATAAGTACCGTTCTCGATCGCTTTCTGTTCCTTATGATGCTGATATGCCTCCGAAATCTTATCAGCCGCCTTGTCTACTCCTTTTGATATGGCATTTTCAATAAATCTGATAATTATAAATCCTAAAACGGAAACCCCGATCAAGGTAAGTATTCCGAGCGCGGCGCTCTTCGACGACACATAGACAAGTAATCCGAGCAGTATCCCGAAAATGATAGAATTGTAAGCATATGTTTTTCTCATTGATTTTTCCTTCTTCCATTTTATTTATAATAATTTTTCAATTTGAGACCATATAAACACAGACGTCTTTTAACCGCCGATGCCGCCGACTACGATGCTGTAACATATAAGAAAATATCTGCCGTCTTTATAGTAGTATTCCATGCTGATCGACCAGGAGTCATTTCCGTCCACTATATTTCCCATGTCGTAACTGCAAATACCGTCTTCACCAACGTAAATATTTTCCGGCTTGAATTCGACTTTCAGATCCCTAAACCGCTTTATGTCGTTGTTGTATTTCTGGAACGTTACGTAGTCTCTGAGCAATTTGAGCGCGTTGTCCATCCCGATCGGGATATTTGCGGAATAAAACATATCGGGGTAGTTTTCGAGCATATATTCGGCACCCTTATCCCAGTCGGTAAGCATTTTCGAATATTTATCGTAATTGGGATCATCGCTTTTTATCTCGCCGTTGCGCATAGCGTTGCGCATTTCCGTCATATACTCGCTGACCGCTTCTTCCGGCTCCATCACGTCAAACTCTTCGCGTATTGCCTGTTCGAGTTCAGGTTCCTTCGCTTTCAGTTCTTCTGCACTGCCGTAGATCAGCGCGGCTTTTTCTTTCGCCTGCTCAAACGTCAGATTCTGATCTCTGAGCAGATCTTCCATTATGTAAAGTGCAAAATACGACACAGGATCGTGAACGTCTTTGATCTTTGCATAGCTGCAATCGTTCCTGAAAAATTCGAGACTTTTTTCAATGAGTACCTGCACGGAATCGGCACCGGCCGGAGAGGGTATTTCAACAACATCCGTACCCGTTTGGGAATTAGACGCTTCATTTTTCCCGGAATTTCCACAGGATACCGATACTAAAAGCAGCACAATTACCATCGCAAAACATAATATTCGTTTCATCTGAGTTTTCTCCTTATATAAAGATATAAAAGTTTTTAATACAACTTTGCTCCTGCCGGAATGTGGGGATCGACCTGGAGTAAATGCAATTTCTCCTCCTCGCCCTCTTTGTGTACCGCGGAGATCAGCATTCCGCAGCTTTCTATTCCCATCATCGCTCTCGGCGGCAGGTTCACTATCGCGATACACGTCTTGCCGATGAGCTGTTCCGGCTCGTAGAACGCATGGATACCGCTTAAAATGGTGCGGTCCGTTCCCGTTCCGTCGTCAAGAGTGAATTTCAAAAGTTTCTTGGATTTCGGTACTGCTTCACACGCAAGTACCTTCACCGCACGGAAATCGCTCTTTGAAAACGTCTCAAAATCAACCGTATCTGCAAACAACGGCTCGATCTGTACGTTCGAAAAGTCGGGTTTTTGTGCCGAAATCATCGGTGCGCCCTCAATAACAGGCGTCTTTGCAACAGCTTCAGACGACTCTGCTTCTTCGGATCTCTCTTCCTTTTTACCGTCCGCGGATTTCATCGTCGGGAACAGTAAAACGTCTCTTATCGCCTGAGAATCCGTCAGCAGCATACACATACGGTCTATCCCGAATCCTATTCCGCCCGTAGGAGGCATACCTATCTCAAGCGCGTTCAAAAAGTCTTCGTCAGTGTGGTTCGCCTCTTCGTCGCCCTGCCTCAGCAATTCCTCCTGCGCGGCAAAACGCTCCCGCTGATCTATCGGGTCGTTAAGCTCGGAATAAGCGTTCGCCATCTCCCATCCGTTCATGAAAAACTCAAATCTCTCAACGTAATCCGGATTACCGGGTTTCTTCTTTGTGAGCGGCGATATCTCTATCGGGTGATCCGTTACAAACGTCGGCTGAATGAGCTTGTCCTCAACGAATTCTTCAAAAAACAGACTGAGTATGTCGCCCTTTTTATGCCTTTCCTCAAATTCGACCTTGTGCTCACGCGCCGCGTTCCGCGCCTCTTCAAGCGTTGTTATCTTGTCAAAATCGACCCCGGAATATTTCCTGACCGCTTCCGTCATCGTTATCCTTTCAAACGGTTTCCCGAGATCCATCTCTATCCCGTTATAAACGATCTTCGTCGTCCCTAAAACTTCATTCGCCACGTATCTGTACATATTTTCCGTCAGATCCATCATCCCGTGATAATCCGTATAAGCCTGATACAGCTCCATCAAAGTAAACTCGGGATTGTGGCGCGTATCGAGTCCCTCGTTGCGGAAAACTCTGCCGATCTCGTAAACTCTGTCAAGTCCGCCCACTATGAGCCTCTTGAGATACAGTTCAAGCGATATCCTCAATTTCAGATCTTCGTTCAACGCGTTAAAATGTGTTTCGAACGGCCTCGCGGACGCACCTCCCGCGTTTGCTACGAGCATCGGAGTCTCGACCTCCATAAACCCTTCGCCGTCAAGGTATTTTCTTATCGCTCTGATGATCTTCGACCTCTTTATGAACGTTTCCTTTACTTCGGGATTTATTATAAGGTCGACGTATCTTTGACGGTATCTCGCGTCTCTGTCGGTAAGACCGTGCCATTTTTCAGGCAGCGGACGCAGCGATTTCGTCAAAAGCTCGATCTTTTTCGCGTGTACCGATATCTCTCCGGTCTGCGTCTTGAAAACGTATCCTTTGACGCCGATTATGTCGCCTATATCACATTTCTTGAAAAAAGAATAGTCCTCTTCTCCCACGTCGTCCCGCCTTACGTAAAGTTGGATATCGCCCGCTTTGTCGCGTAAACCGACAAAGCTCGCTTTACCCATTATCCTGCGGCTCATTATCCTTCCCGCTATCGACACGTCTTTTCCTTCGTATTTCTCAAAACCGTTCTTTATTTCGATCGAAGTCTCGGTAACGTCGTATTTCGTTTTTAAAAAAGGATCTCTGCCCGCCTCGACCAATGCCGCCAGCTTCTCTCTCCTGACCTGCAATATCTCCGAAAGCGGTACTTCCTCGTTCTGCAAATTTACGTTCTCTCCCATTTTCAATTTCCTCTCTGTTACGATTATTTCCTTATTATACACATTCGGACGCGATTTTGATTTCGCGCCCGTCAGCTTTTATTTCAATATCTCGAGTACCTCGAACATTATATCTCCTCCGGGCGTCTCGACCGTTACTTTGTCTCCGACCTTATGTCCGATCATAGCTTTCCCTATCGGAGATTCGTTCGAGATCCTTCCGTTGTTCGGATCAGCCTCGGTAGAACCGACTATGCTGTAGGTAACTTCTTCGTCAAACTCGATATCTTTGAGCCTTACCTTCGACCCGACCCTTATCTCTTCGGTCGAAAGTTCGTCTATATCAAGTATTCTGACGTTCTTCAGCATCGCTTCCAGAACCGCTATTCTCGACTCCACAAACGCTTGCTCGTTTTTCGCCTCGTCGTATTCGCTGTTTTCGGACAAGTCTCCGAAAGACAGCGCAACTTTTATCTTCTCGGCTACTTCTTTTCTCTTGACCGTTTTCAGTTGTTCAAGCTCGTCTTCGAGATTTTTGAGTCCTTCATCGGTTAATACAATTTCTTTAGCCATTTTTCAATAATTCTTCCTTTCACACCGAAGCATAATAAAGGTATTATAAACAAACATCTTTCTTATGTCAAGTCGTTTTTTAATTTCTACTGTATACTTATATCGGAATTTTCTTCAGCGTCGCTCGTTTCGCTCTCTGACGGCTCCGATACCTCCGAATTTTCGGATAGCTCCGAGCTTTCCGATATCTCAGAATTTTCAGCCGCGTTCTTCGCCCTTAACTCGCCTTCGATCTCCGTGATCGCTTTCTGCAGCTGATCGTCTCCGGTATTGCCCAACTCTTCCATATCCTCTGCGATCGCTCCGGTCAGTTCGACATCATAGTTCGGGACCACTCCCGCAACGTTGAAACTTCCGCTTTTCGCCAGCGAATAGACCGCCGTCGTCAAAAGTATCGCTCCTCCGTCATCAAGAGGTATGAATTCTTGTATCGTTCCTTTCCCAGCCGTTTTCTTGCCTATGACCTTTCCCTTGTTAGCATCTTTCAGCGCCTGTGCGAATATTTCAGCCGTTTCGGAACTGTTTTCGTTGACAAGGATCGCCATTGTAATATCGTATTCGGTAGTACCGGACTTTATCAGTCTTTCCGTTTTTCCGTCTTTATATACGGAAAACAGCACGTCTCCTTCCGGAAGCAATTTGTCCAGTATATCTCCGACGGATTCCACCGAACCCGTCGACGTGTTCCTCACGTCAAAAATCACCGCGTCCGCTCCGAGTTTCAACAGTTTCGTCAGCGCGTCGGAAAATTGCTCCGGCGTGTTCTTCATAAACGCGGAAATACTTATATATCCTAGATCACTCACTATCATCGTGTAGGAGACCGTCGGTATTTCGATGCTTCTGTATGTAAGCGTCATCTCTTCGAGATCTTCGGCTTCCCGCCTTATCACAACGCTGACCTTTTCTCCCTCTTCTCCTATAAGCTTGTTAAGCGCGTTATCCGCGTTCGCAGCGGTCACGTTCTCACCGTTCATTTTAACTATAAGATCGCCTTCGGTGATCCC
>JAGAEK010000157.1 GCA_017828835.1 Oscillospiraceae bacterium
CAAAATTAACTAAAATTCTTTGATCAGAATGAGTCAGATTTCGCTAAAACAAATCAAAAAGATTCGGGCATGGAAAATGCCCGGAAATGTTGAATTTCCGGGCTTTTTGCGTCGTTTCGAAGTCTCGATTAACGCTTCGAGAACTGCGGAGCACGACGTGCGGCTTTGAGACCGTACTTTTTACGCTCTTTCATACGAGGATCGCGAGTGAGGAACCCGGCTTTTTTAAGTTCGGGACGCAACTCGGGATTGAATTGAAGAAGCGCTCTTGCAATACCGTGACGGATGGCGCCGGCTTGACCGGAAACACCGCCGCCGACAACTGTGCAGACAATGTCAAAACGACTTACGGTGTTGGTGAGTTCAAGGGGCTGACGAACGATGAGCTTCAAGGTTTCAAGACCGAAATAATCGTCGATACTTCTGTCGTTAATGGTAACGTTTCCGCTGCCGTTGGGATAAATCCTGACTCTGGAAACGGATTGTTTTCTTCTGCCTGTGCCGTAAAAATAAGGTTTAGAATCGTACATTCGTTATGCTCCTTTCTTAAAGTTCCCACTTCTCGGGCTTTTGAGCAGCCTGATTGTGAGAGTCGTTTTTATAGATTCTGATCCTGGTAAGAGCTTTTCTTCCGATAACGGTATCGGGGATCATGCCTTTAACTGCGAGCTCGACAGCAAGTTCCGGTCTGGTTTTCATAAGAGTAGTATAAGATACTTCTTTGATACCGCCGATCCATCCGGTGTGACGGATATATTTCTTTTGTTCGAGCTTGCGTCCTGTAAGAACGACTTTTGAAGCGTTGATAACGATGACGAAATCGCCGCAATCAACATGAGGTGTAAAGGTTACCTTTTGTTTTCCGCGAAGAAGAGTGGCAGCAGCGGCTGCAACTTTACCGAGCGGTTGACCGGCTGCGTCAATAACGTACCATTTGCGTTCAACGTCAGCGGGTTTAGCCATGAAAGTCGACATATATTTTCCTCCGTTTAATATTTAGGATTGTCTTTAACCGTGCGCTTTTGCGCCGCTTAAGACGAAACAAGTATTATTATATGCACATTGAATATTCTTGTCAATATGTTTTTTTAAAAAAATCAAATGGTATCGGTAATACCTCTATTTTTCTCGCTCAATCTCGCTTAATCTCGCTCAATCTCACTTTCAATTTTAAAAAATATTGTTCAAATTTAAAAATATCTTGAAAAAAAGAGCAAAAAGCGATACAATTATTGCGTGAAAGAAGGCGAAAAAGTGCAAAAGATACTCGGATATATGAGACGTGCCGTCAGTGATTACGGTATGATAAACGACGGAGATAAAATTGCTGTCGGTGTAAGCGGCGGCAAGGATTCAGTGACGCTTTTGGCGGGTATGCAAAATCTGAAAAGAGTGATAAATAAAGATTATACTGTCGTTGCAATAACGCTCGATCCGGGCTTTTCGGGTAGACAGGCGGATTACGGGGAGATACAAAAGCTTTGCGACGGCCTCGGGGTGGAATATATAATAAAAAGGACACAGATCGGGGAGATCGTGTTTGATATAAGAAAAGAAACGAATCCTTGCAGCCTTTGTGCAAGGATGAGAAGAGGAGCGCTCCACGACGCGGCGAAGGAAGCCGGCTGCAACAAGGTCGCGCTCGGCCATAATTATGACGACGCAGTGGAAACTTTTATAATGAATCTGTTCAACGAGGGAAGAGTCGGATGCTTTTCGCCCGTTACGTATCTTTCGAGAAAAGACATAACCGTTATACGTCCGCTCATATATGCGCCTGAAAACGAGATCAGAAAGGCAGTAAAAAAAGAAAAATTGCCGATCGTTGAAAGCGCGTGTCCCGCAAATCACGCAACGGCAAGGCAAAAAACGAAAGATTTTTTATATTCTCTTGAAAAAGAAAACAAGGGGATAAAAAACCGTATATTCGGTGCTATGATACGCGGCGGAATAAGCGGTTGGGGTATAGAAGGAGAAAAATCGGAGGTTACCGAAGAATAAGAAAAAGTGATTCGGGACGCAAAATAATTATTTTAAAAAAGGATTGACAAAAATAAAAATAGTAAGTATAATTATACACGGTCAATTTAAATGCTGACGTGGCACAGCAGGTAGCGCACCGCCTTGGTAAGGCGGAGGTCATGAGTTCAAGCCTCATCGTCAGCTCCAAATAAAAGAACGCCTTGCGTTTAATGCAAAGCGTTCTTTGGTTTTTTCATGGTTCAAGAAGTATATTTCTTATATCGTCGATTTCCTTTGCAGAGACACCGACGTAATCGGTGAGCCAGTGCTCGATAGTTTTTTTGAGATCGTCCGATCCGTTAACTTTGCCGTAATCCTTGAGAGTATTAACGAAACCGGCCATTTGATCGCTGCCGCGGTACCGGATATCTTCAATACTTGCAAAAGAGGTCAGTTCGTAATCTCTTATCAGATCCTCAAGTGAGACGCCGAGAAGGCCGTTCAGCAAAAATATGATTATCCCTGTTCTGTCCGCACCTCCGTGGCAATGAATATACATCGGATATTTGCTTTTGTCGGCAAACGTTTTGAAAATGATTTTAAGACCGTTTTTTGTTTCGGGATTAGTAAAAGTATCCGAATAAGCCGATATCGGAGCGGAAACTAATTCCATCATACCGTTCAGACTTTTTGTTACGGAAAGTGTGTCTTTCCAGATGCCTCGCAGATCGACGTCCGTTTTCAAGCCGAAGTTGTTGATGATATAATGCTGAGTTTCCTGATCGATCACAGGATCACCGTTCGTATTCTGCAGTCTGCCGCTGCGATAGAGCATACCCTGACGGACATATTTTCCGTCGACGGTCTTCCAACCGCCCGCGTCGCGGCTGTTGCTTGCGTCGCCCCAATTCACAAATCTCGCGGGAGTGCCGTCGGTCGTGAATTCTCCGGTTTCCGAACAAAACCGGTCTCCGTTTTTGCATTCACCGACTACTCGGAAGAAATATTTTCGGCGTATCATGAGATTTGTGATAAATATACGGTTTTTATTGTCGGTGCTTTGGGAAGGATAATCGGCTTTACCGTTAAAAACGACGCTGTCTTCAAAATTATCATGAGTGCTTATTTCAACGTGATATTTAACGTCTCTTCTGCGAAGACTGCTTTTCCAGGTTACGGGCGTCTCGACGGGGTGGGTAATACCTTCGTTCGGTTTTGTAAGGTCAAATATGGTATCTTTTGTAATTGAGGAATAGTTTTTATGCATATATTCAAGAATACAAGGTCTGTTGACGGCGACGTTTTTGCTGCCGTTCAGGTCGCCCGTCAGACGGATATATTTCCCGCGCTCTTCATCGGAAAGGATCGGTTTCGTATTCATATTATTTTCTCCTTAAAGCTGACCGCAATGTGAATGTAGTGTATCATTTTTGCGGCGAAGTGTCAACTGCAATGCGGGGTTATGCGGATCGGGACGGTATTGATTTCGGGCGTTTTGAGTGGTATAATAAAAACAGAGGTGACGCCGAGATGAAAGAGCACGGTAAAAAGAAAATAGCGCCTATAGCCGTTACCGTTATTATGCTGATTTATTACGGTCTTTATTTCGGAGTCATAATATCGGTATTACCGTCTTTCTGGAAAGTCGTTATCGGAGTGATACCGGCGGTATTCGGAGGGACGTTGATATATGTTTGTGTTCAAAGAATAAAAGAAATTGACGGAGGCGAAGAAGATGATCTTAGTAAATACTGATTACATCAGCGGGAAAAATTTCGAAATGCTGGGGCTGGTAAAGGGAAGTACGATCCAGTCGAAAAATATTGGAAAGGATATTTTGCAGGGTTTTAAGACTATGGTCGGCGGAGAGCTGAAAGCTTATACCGAGATGATGAACGAAGCCCGCGCAATAGCGACGAAAAGGATGGTTGCTGAAGCGGACGCGCTTGGAGCCGACGCGATCGTGAATATCAGATACGCTTCTTCTGCGGTAATGCAGGGCGCGGCGGAAGTGATCGCTTACGGGACTGCGGTAAAATTCATATAAGTTCGTCTGCAATGAAAATGTGATTTTCGGAAAAGGCTTTCTTTTTAAAAAAGAAAGCCTTTTTTATACAAAAAAAGAAGCAAGCTTGCGCTTGCTTCTCAGAGGGGTCGGGAAAACGGTTATTTGATCTCAATGGATTTTTTGGGAAGCTCTTTTTCTTTGATCTTCGGAAGGGTGATCTTAAGAATACCGTCAGAGTATTCCGCGGATACCTTGTCGGAGTCGATACCGTCGATGTTAAAACTTCTCTCATAAGAAGAATAACGGCGCTCTCTGTGTACGAAGTTTTTCTTTTCTTCCTCTTTTTTATCAAGAGAAGATTTTGCTCTGATGGTAAGGAAATCGCCGTTCACGTCGATCTGGATGTTTTCCTTTGAAAATCCGGGTAATTCGGATTCGATCAAAAATGAGTCGCCGTTATCTATAATATCTGTTTTGAATCCGGCGAGAGCATGGTCGAACCCGCCTCTGAAGAAATCTTTATCAAAGGCATCCATCAATGAAAACATATCGCGGTCACTGTTTCTGAAATTGTGGTTAGAACCGAAAGGCATAAGTTCAAACATAATAAATACCTCCTGAAATTTGATTTTATATTTTGTTTCGGTGTTCTTTTTATCGAACAACTAGAGTATAGTTCAAAAATGTTATAAATCAACAGATAAAAAATGAATAAATTGTAAATATTAGCACTCTAATCTAAAGATTGCTAAAATTATTTCTGCGGCGGATATGATCTACACGTACATTGTAATTATTCTACGTTTAGTATATAATATACTTCAAATAATAAAAAAAGGATGGACAACATGTTCGATAATTTGATAGAAAAGGAATTGCAGCGAGCGATTTTGATTTGTGTCGATACAGGAGAATTTGACGCCGAAGTATCCGTGAACGAGCTTGAAGAGCTGGCGAAAACCGCCGGCGCGGAAGTTATTGCAAAAATTATACAAAAACGCCCGGATTATGACGGTGCGACTTGCGTCGGAAACGGAAAATTAGAGGAGATCAAGGAACTCGCGGGAGAGGATGAGGATATACTTCTGATTTTTGACCACGAGCTTACCGGAAGCCAGCTGAAAAATATCGAAGACGTAACGGGGCTTGCGGTCATTGACCGTACGATGCTGATACTTGATATATTTGCGCAGCGCGCGGTGACGGGAGAAGGAAAGCTTCAGGTCGAACTTGCTCAGCAGAATTACCGGCTTCCGAGACTGGTCGGGATCGGAAAGAAACTTTCCAGACTCGGAGGAGGTATCGGAACGCGCGGACCCGGAGAAAGCAAGCTTGAGTCGG
>JAGAEK010000158.1 GCA_017828835.1 Oscillospiraceae bacterium
TTCTTTATTTCTTCGTCTTCTTTTTCCGCAAGTTCCTTGGATCTTATACCCTTCTTATACCAATTCGCAAGTATCGAGCTTATGTATCCGAAGGAGACTTTTCCGGTCGCATCAACGGTCCGGTCATAGGCCTCTTTATACATCTCGTCATTGAAATCGTAGTTTTTCCATATGTCAAGTTTCTTCTTTTCATTTTCGGTAAAAGATCTTCCCCAGATGCCGAAAATCCTTCTTATCCTCTTCTCGAATTCGTCTTGACCGTATCTTTTCTCGATATATTCCTCGGCTTTTTCAACGTTGTCTATACCTTCGTTTATCCATGAAACCGCGGTCGTCTGGATATAGTTCATACCCGTTTTCCCGATACTTTTACAATAGGCGATCACCGTCAATAAAACCTCGGCGGACATTCCCGCCCAGGAATAAAGCCATATGACCGTCGACGTATCCGCGCTTGTGAACGTCTTTCCCAATATAGCCTCCGCTTCCGAAAGCAGCTGCTGTACTTCCGCTTGTTTCCCTATCGTTTCTATTTCCTTTACCGTCGGCTTCTTTATCGGAGCGATAAGCGGCTTTAACGCTTGTTTCTTAACTTCGGTTTCAACTTCGTTCCGTTCAGGACGTATCTCAACACTGTCGCTACTCGTTTTTATTTTTGTCTGAGAATCGGCACCGCCGTCCAAAACTCCCTGTTCTTTCCAATATTCAAGAGCGTCCTCAACGTCTGAGATTTTCATATTCAGTTTTCTTGAGATATCTTCTTCGCTTATTTTCCCGCCGTTTCTGAATATCAATATCAACACCTTCAAAGCTCCGGAGCTGCAAAGCTTGAGCTGATTGTCGGCTACGTCCGTCGGCATTGCGAATATCTCTTTCCACATTTCTTGATTAACCGTATACCCCATATTGTTTTCCCATTCTTTTCTTTGAAATGTCAGTATTTTTATTATTACAGATTTTTCTCCCTTTTTCAACCCGTTTTATCTTCTTTTCTCTGTTTGCAATAAAAAAATATTCTTATTGCTTATTGAAGTCCGGTTTTCTTTATTGTATAATCGTAAATGAGACATTATTACCACTTGTTTGATTTAATTTTATATTTAAAAACACATTGCGCAATGGTAAAATATATATTTAATGGTATACAGTTATACCGAATACAGCCAAATTTAATTTCAAAGGACTGACGTTATTATGAAAATCAAAAAAGCAGTTATACCCGCGGCAGGTCTCGGAACAAGAGTTCTGCCTGCCTCAAAATCCATACCTAAAGAAATGCTTCCGATCGTCGACAAACCTGCGATCCAATATATCGTGGAAGAAGCCGTAAGATCCGGAATTGAAGATATTCTCATTATCACGAACCGCGGAAAATCCGCTATCGAAGATCATTTCGACAGATCTCCCGAACTTGAAGAGAGATTACTCGCATCGGGAAAACAAAAAATATATGACGAAGTCGTTGCGATTTCAAAATTAGCAAATATCCATTACATACGTCAAAAAGAAACCAAAGGTCTCGGCCACGCCGTCTACTGTGCAAAAGCTTTCGTCGGTGACGATCCTTTCGTCGTTCTTTACGGCGATGACGTTATTATCGGCGACGTTCCCGCCACAAAAGAACTTTGCGACGCATATGAAGAATTCGGGCTCGGCGTAGCGGGAGTCAAATACGTCCCATCGGAACAGATCGGTAAATACTGTTCCCTCGCGACAAAAGAGATACGCAAAGGTATTTTTGCCGTCAGCGACATGATCGAAAAACCGTCGCTCGACCAGATCATCTCTAATTACGCAATTCTCGGAAGAGTCGTTCTTCCTCCCGAAATATTTTCTATCCTCGAAAACACTCCTATCGGCGCCGGCGGCGAGATCCAACTTACCGACGCAATGAAAGTACTTGCTAAAACCAAAGGTATGATAGGAGTCGAATATTCCGGCACCCGTTACGATATGGGAAATAAACTCGGTATTCTGAAAGCCATAGTGGAGACCGGACTCAAACACAAAGAAGTCGGCGACGATTTCAGAAAATATCTCCTTGAAACAGCCGCCAATCTTAAATAATTTTTTGAGGTGAACGATTTGTATTCTCTTGATACCGTGCGCAATTTCAGTATCATCGCCCATATAGATCACGGTAAATCCACTCTCGCCGACCGCCTTCTGGAAAACACCAAAGCGGTCTCTCCGAGAGATATGTATGATCAGCTTCTCGATAATATGGACCTTGAGAAAGAGCGCGGAATTACGATCAAATCACGCGCCGTTCGTCTGCATTATACCGCAAAAGACGGAAAAGAATACATCCTTAATTTGATCGACACTCCGGGACACGTCGATTTCAATTATGAAGTCTCTCGGTCTCTTGCCGCTTGTGAAGGCGCGCTGCTGATCGTTGACGCGTCGCAGGGTATCGAGGCTCAAACGCTTGCAAACACTTATCTTGCCATAGAAAACGACCTTGAAGTCGTTCCTGTGATCAACAAAATCGCTCTCCCGGCAGCGGATCCGGAGAGAGTCAAAAAAGAAATCGAAGACGTTATCGGCCTTCCTGCTGACGACGCTCCTTTGATATCCGCAAAGCAGGGCATAAATATCGATCAGGTACTCGAACAGATAGTTGAAAAAATTCCTGCTCCAAAAGGAGACGTATCCGCTCCGTTCAAGGCGCTCATTTTCGACTCGTATTACGACAGCTATAAA
>JAGAEK010000159.1 GCA_017828835.1 Oscillospiraceae bacterium
GCTTATGAAACTTCATATTTTGCGACCGCAAAGCAGATCTCCGGGGTATACTTCCCGACGTTTTCGAATAATATCTTCTTCAAATACTGCTCCTGCGATACAGGTGAAAAATAATTATAAAACGAGGATAACTTTATGATAAAAATACTTATAGGGCTCGGATTTGTGCTGTTTGATTTTAATATTTCGTTAAATTCCTCCGTTATCGGAATATTTCCGGATCTTATAGGGTATCTTCTTATATTTTGGGCTGCCATGCAGTTTTCTGAAAAAATCGAACGCTTTTCAACACTGAAAATATGGTCATTGATATCGGCGTTGTTTTCTGCCGCCGTATACGTATTGAATATCATCGGACTTCCTCTCCACAGAACAATATCTTTTTCCCTGGAAATCATAGGAATTTTGCTTGAACTTATAGTGATCAGAACGATCATAAACTGTATTTCGGATATCGAAAAATATTTCGACTGCAAGCTCGGTTCTTTGGCGCTTTCCCGCTGCTATACTCTCGTTATCGTGTCCGATATCCTCGTTATGAGTTCACGGTATATTGAATATATATCCCTGATCTGCCTTATACTGCATTTTATAGTTTCATTAGTATTCCTAATACTGTTCAACCGTTCGCGTATACGCACGGAATCCGCTTTCAGCACGCTGCGTGAATAAGACCGCTATTGAAATTGTTATCCGAAAAATGTATACTAATCTAAAAGGAAAATGAATTATGACAGAATATCTTATTTGGGACTGGAACGGTACACTTCTTGACGACGTGGATTTTAACCGCCTCGCCACAAACAAAATACTTCGCCGCGAGGGCTTTGCGGAAATGGAATCTGTTGAATATTACCGCTCGATCTTCGGCTTCCCGACGGAAGAATACTATAAACGCGCCGGTTTTGATTTTTCAAAAACGCCCTATAACCAACTCGCCGAGGATTATTCCGAAATATATTGGGCGGACGCTCACAAATGCAGCCTTGCGGAAGGTACCCTCGAAACCCTTGATCTCATTTCAAAAGCAAATATACCTCAAATGATCCTTTCACTCTCCCGTCAGGACCGACTTGACACTATTATCGATCAATTCGATCTGCGCAACCGTTTTACCTATATCGCCGGCTCCGGCGACTACTACGCCGTTTCAAAAGCCGATATTGCGCGGTCATGGGCTGAAAAGCTCAGAAAAGAGGGTATAAATATGAAAAACGCCCTTTTTGTCGGAGATACCTCCCACGACTATTCCGTTTCTCTCGCAATGGGCTGCAGATGCCTGCTTTATTCCGGCGGACACGAGGATAAGAAAAGATTGCTCGAAACCGGATGTACGGTCATAGATCACATAAAAGACGTTATAAAATACTTGTAAAGGAGCGTTACCTTGGCTACATCGAACAAAAAACCAACCGAATACGGGAACGAAAGTATTACCTCGCTGAAAGGAGCGGACCGGGTCAGAAAACGTCCCGGCGTCATGTTCGGATCCGACGGTATCGAAGGATGCGAACACTCCGTTTTTGAAATAATTTCAAACTCTATCGACGAGGCGCGCGACGGTTACGGTGATAAAATCATTGTAACAAGATTCGAGGACCATTCCGTCGAGGTCGAGGATTTCGGAAGAGGTATCCCCGTCGACTACAACTCCCGCGAACAAAGATATAACTGGGAACTCGTTTTTTGTGAATTGTTCGCCGGAGGAAAATATAAACAGGACGGAGCACAGTATGAATATTCTCTCGGTCTGAACGGACTCGGTCTCTGTGCAACGCAATATTCTTCGGCTTATATGGACGCCGAGATCCATTCCGGCGGTACGAAATATACGCTCCACTTTGAAAAAGGTGAGAACGTCGGCGGACTTGTGAAAGAAACGTCCACCCGCAAAAAAACCGGTACAAGGATCAAATGGCTGCCCGATACCGAAGTCTTCACAGATATAAATATACCGGTCGAATTTTTCCGCGATACTCTCAAAAAGCAGTCCGTCGTTAACGCCGGCGTTACTTTTATTTTCCGTAATCAGGTCGGCAAAAGCTTTGAAGAGGAAACCTTCTGCTATCCGAACGGTATCTCCGACTACCTTGCCGAGATCGCCGGTGAAAGAGCGTTCACCGGAATACAGTTCTGGCAGGGCGAAAGAGTCGGCCGCGACCGCGAAGACATGGAAGATTACAAGGTTAAAATGCAGATCGCCGTCTGTTTCACAAACGCCGACCCGTTTATCGAATACTATCATAACTCGAGTCCGCTCGACCACGGCGGTTCTCCCGAGCGCGCAGTAAAAACCGCGTTCGTTTCGATCATAGACGCGTTTTTGAAGAAAAACGGAAAGTATCTCAAAAACGAGACCAAAATCTCATTCCCTGACGTCGAGGACTGCCTTGCACTCGTTTCATCGTCCTCCTCGACAAAAGCATCCTACGAAAATCAGACCAAAAAATCCGTAACGAACAAGTTCATTGCCGACGCTATGACCGATTTCCTCAAACATCAGCTCGAGGTCTATTTCACCGAGCGTCCCGAAGAGATGAACGCCATAATAAATCAGGTGCTCGTGAACAAGCGCAGCCGCGACGACGCCGAAAAAACGCGCCTGAACCTCAAAAAGAAACTCACCGGTACCATCGATATCTCGAACAAGATCGCAACGCTCGTCGATTGCCGCTCAAAAGACGTATCAAAGCGTGAACTTTACATAGTTGAAGGTAAATCGGCTCTCGGTTCCTGCCAGCAGGGACGAAATTCAGAATATCAGGCGATCATTGCCGTAAGAGGAAAGATCCTCAACTGTATGAAATCGGAATACGACAAAATATTCAAGAGCGACATCATCGTCGATATAATCAAAGCTCTCGGCTGCGGCGTCGAAGTTACCGGCAAAGCCAAAAAAGAGCTCGCTTCGTTCGATATATCCGGATTGCGCTGGAACAAAATCGTTATATGTACCGACGCCGACGTCGACGGATTCCAGATCCGAACTCTTATCCTTGCGATGCTCTACCGCCTCACTCCGACTCTCATCGAAAACGGCTACGTATTTATCGCGGAATCCCCTCTGTTTGAGATCACGACTAAATCAAAAACTTATTTTGCGTATACAGAAGAGGAAAAATCCCGTATAACCGCAAAACTCGACGGAGAAAAAACGAAATATACTCTGCAGCGCTCAAAAGGATTAGGTGAAAACGAGCCCGATATGATGTGGCTCACAACGATGAATCCCGATACTCGGCGGCTCATAAAAGTTACCCCGAGCGACGCCCGGGAAACTTTTGATATATTCGACGTTTTACTCGGAGACAACCTCGACGCAAGAAAAGATTTTATTGCGGAAAAAGGTTATCTATATCTTGAAAATGCCGATATTTCATAATTCGTTAACAAAATTCTCACTTTTTTCCTTGAAAATTCACATTTTTTTGATTATAATATATTTTCGTAATGTTTCTTATTTTTCGAAAGGAAGTATTTTTTAATGAGCAAGATAAATTCAAATTCCGGCTTATTTTCACGCATTAAAGATAATATTTCATTTCTGTTTTTCCCGATCTCTGTCATATGGATGGAGATAGTCATCAGAATTTTCACCATAAGGAAATTCAGTTTTGGAATAATTCGTTCTTTCACTTTTTCGATCGTTGTCGGACTTGTCTTATATCTTCTCTCAACTTTCTTTTCCGCAAAAACGAACCGTATAATCGGCGGCGTTTTTCTGTTTTTTATAACCGTTCTGTTTATGACGCAAACGGTATATTTTAAAATATTCGAAGTTTTTATGACGTTCTATTCTCTGTTCCACGGAACCGGTCAAGTCGCTCAGTTCTGGAAACAGGCGTTTATCGGTATTTTCAAAAGTCTTCCTTCTCTTATTTTGATTGCGCTTCCTTTGGTTTTTTATATTATAATGCTCAAGAAAAAAGTTCCTTTGCTTGAAAAAACCGGTTTGCAGAAAAAGCTTGTCGCTTTACTTTCCGCTTTCGCGTTCTACC
>JAGAEK010000160.1 GCA_017828835.1 Oscillospiraceae bacterium
CCGTTCAGCCGAAGAAATGTACGAAAAGCTGATACGCGACATGGCGAAATGCGAGGGGGTTACAGAACAACTCAAAGCAGATGACCAAATGGAGTGGGTTCGTCGCATGAACTCTATACGCAATAGCGCAGAGGAGATCGTTCTGCGGGAGGTGATCTTTGTATGACCTTGTTTGAAGATCTGTGGTACGGCAACGTAAACCCGCACGAGGCAATACTGACCGAGAACAGGAGATTTAAGCACCTGCTCTCACTGATGGGCAGAAAACGGGATGAACTGAACGAGACGCTGACCGAAAAGCAAGCGGAAACACTTGAGAAATACGACGCGGCGGTCAACGAAATGCACTCCTTTTCCGAAGTCGAAGCATTTTCTTACGGTTTCCGTCTTGGAGTTCGGTTTATGATAGAGGCAGTCGTTATAAAAGAAATACCCTAACACACTGCGGCGGGAGCGATCCCGCTGCTTTTCGCGCGATTTTTCAAAATTATTTTTGAAAAAGCCAGTTTTTGTTGGACATCTGTTGGACAATGAGTATTATAATGTATAAATAACAGGTTAGGTGGCGCTTGCCGCGCGTGCCTATAAATTGATACGGAAGGAAGATTTGAATGGAGAAATATTTCATCTTCGGCGCGGTTGCGGCGCTCGTCATCGGAGTTGCGGTTTATACGTTCATCCGCAACAACAAGATCCGCAAGAACGGAGTGGAGGCAGATGCCGTCGTATCTCGGATCGAAGAGGAGCGTTCCACGTCTACCGAGGGCGGCGCGGATTATACGTACACTTACTACGTCGTCTACACGAATCAGGACGGGCAGGAAACAGAGGCGAAGCTCAGTAGCGCGCCGGGTCACACCCGCGTGGGAGATCCCGTCCGCATCAAATATCTGCCGGAAAAGCCGAAGATCGCTATTCTCGTAAAATAAGGCGCACAGCCTGAATCAATAAGAAGCAAAGAGAGGAAATAAACACCATGAAAAAGAAACTGATCTGCACCATCGCACTGACGCTTTGCATCGTCACCGCTCTGCTTTGCCTCGCTTCCTGCGGCGGCGACGGCAAGAAATCCGCTCTCGTCGGAACGTGGGCGGCAAACGAAGCCGAAGGAATGTCCTACGTCTTCAATGAGGACGGCACCGGCAAGTGGGACGCGGGTGACTACGCCATGAACTTCACCTACACGGAAAAAGACGGCGTGATCGAACTGACCTACGACGGCGCGACCACCGCGCAGAAGTGGAAATACACGATCGACGGCAGCACCCTTACGATGAAGGAGACCGATTCCGGCACGACCCTGACCTATACGAAAAAATAAACGGTTCATAAAGAAATCCAAGAAAGGAAAACTATATTATGAAAAGAACAAAGCAAATCCTTGCTCTTTTGCTCGCGGTGCTGATGATCGTACCGACTCTTGCGGCGTGCAAGCACGAGGACGTTGTGCCGGAGGGAGAAATCACCGCCACGCCGGTACAGTATTCCAGAAGCGGCGTGTATACCACGACCATAAGCTCGGATAAAGGCAAACTTACCGGACTTACCGTCGATAATATCGAAGTCAGATATTCCAATCCGTACAAAAATCTGTTGACAGTTTCGGGATTGACTGAAACATTAGAGGGAGATGAAAAAGAAACTACTCTTGAAGACCTCCTTCCCGAAAAGGCTACCGTCAACAGCGTTACGGCGAATGCAAACGGGGGTTATGATATCAGTTTTACCGACGCGAACGCAGAAACCTATACCACAACCGATTATATGGTATTGCTGAAGAACACAAATGACTATGCCGAAGTAAAGGTCGATTTCCCGACGATCACCCTGACGCCCGACGTAGAAAGCGTTTTTCTCGGCACCAAACAATTCCGCGTTGCGCTGACCATTGACGGCTCGGAGTTCGAAGATACTTTGAGCGAAGAAGACCTCTATCAGGATAATGCTTTTGCAAGGGTGGATATGGAGATCGTCTCCAAATCCAATAATAACCTGACGCTTGAGATCAAAGGTGATTTTGTTAAAAATGAAGCCGACTGTTATCAATGGGGTACTATCGGCGTTTTGCCTACCGGTATCAAAAACGCTTATGACAACGTAGAAGCCAAAATCAATGTCATTCTCGATTATGCCGGTATCGACGCGACGTCTTTGAAGTTTGCGAACAGTACGATCACCGCCGACCTCAAAGTATATGGTGTAGCCGGCGTGGATACGCTTACAAAAGATAACGTGACCATTGAGGGTGTTACTGTTGAAAGCCTTACAAAAGCAGACGACAACACCGTTCGCCTTACCCTTTCGGCTGCAGACGTAAAAAGCGTCAATGATTTTGTTGACCTCGTCAGCGGCAATAAAATGACTCTCGGAGAATACGAAACCGTCGTTCTTTTGGCGCAGGCAAATTTCTATCCCGTTTTCGACTACATTGAGAAAGTGGACAACAACTTTGACCTCACGCTCAAACTCTATATTTACGGCGGAACCATTGATAATACGCTTACCGCTGACAAGATCGAATTAGGCAGTGATTTTGAAGGCGCTGCCGTTAAATCCGTGACTGTGGATGAAAACAATCTAGCCACTCTTATTCTTAACGTACCTTGCGGTGGGTTTACCGAAGACAATTATCAATTCGACGGCGACATAACGCTTAAAGCGGGTGCTGTTACCAATGCCTGGGGCGAAAAAACTTCAATCGACTGCACTTTCGCCCGTAACTATTCCGCCGAATCGCTCGGCAGAGACGTTACGCTCAACACGGATACCCTGTCCGCAATTGCGGATTATACGAAAGGTCTTGATACCACTTTCGGTAAAGTTTGCTACTATGCCGGTGTTGCCGGTCAGGTGTTTGGAATCGTCAAGAACGTTGCGGAAATGGCGGGTATCGTCAAGTCCGAACATCAGCAAGTGATGGATAAACTGGAAGAAATGGATCAAAAACTGACCATCGTTCAAGCGGACGTTGCCGAGATCAAACAGGTCGTCAACGGTCTTGCCTATTCAACAAAGTATTATGCAAGAGAAGAGCTGAGAAGAGACCTTCAAACGAAGATTGACGGCTTTGAAACGACATTGCTCAGTTTTGACAATGCGCTCAATGTTGTGAAGTCCATATATGACCGCGCTGCATTCGATATGGCGATCGAAGACGCCATTGCCGCCGGAAAACTGACAGAGAAGCCTTCCTTTACCGGAATGACGTCGGAAGAAATTGCGGCGGAGAAAGACAGACTGCGCGCTTTGTATCTGCCGAATGAAGACGCGATGACCGACTTGGAAGTCGCCCAGTATAACGTGCGTATTATCCAATACATCAACGAGAAAGCCAAGGATGCTAACAACTTTGATTATTACGGATATACTACCTACGTTATGAGCTTGGAAGAGACGTTTAAGGTCATTTGCGGTATGCTCGAAAAATCCTCCGGCTCCAACCCCATCGGGTTTTACGACGAATTGGTTGCTCAAATCTACAACTTCGACTCGCAAACCTACGACTTCCGTCTTGCCAACCGTGTGACGCTGCAATACAAGTTGATCAACGCCATCGGTGTATTGGCATTCCACTATCAGGTCGCGGCATACCCCGACTCTTACCGTTATCAACTCATCGGTACCGCTTTCGACAAGGCCATGAAGTCCAATATCTGGACTGTCAGCGGTCATCCGGCAAGTGAGATCAAAGCCAATCCACATAAAGCCACCGAAGGCGAACTCAGCACCTACATCGGAGAAGTTATGCTCGGCGGTGCGGCGAACGATGAAGATGCAAAGAAAGTTTTGACCGACAACGGTTATACCGTTATTCTCAGCGATCTGAACCGTGGAGCAGGCGGACATTATATTTATCTCGGATACAAAACGACACAGGATCCCAAACAAGCAATTTCCGCTTTTTATATCGCATACCAAAAACACCCTGAAAGCGTCGAAACAAGTGAAGGGACGGC
>JAGAEK010000161.1 GCA_017828835.1 Oscillospiraceae bacterium
GCACCGAGTACCGACCCAAGCAGTGACTTGACAAATAATGAACCGACTCTTTGCCAGAACGTTTTTCCATAGGTGATCTCTTTTTTTTCTCCCATTTTTATAATCCTTTCCTGCAAATTAACGGTATTATGATTCAATGCTGTTTCTTCTCTTCGTTGCCGACGGTATCCTGGAATATCACTTCGTCAAGTTCGTCCGGTCCGTCTAAAGATCCGCGTGACGCTTTCTCTTCTCTTTCTTTTTCAAGCACGGGATCTATACAATATTTCTTTATCGTCGGATATGCGTTGAAACACTGTATAAACAGCGGAACGGACGCTCCCAAAATTATTATTACCGGTATCGAATAAGGAAACATCAATACCATCGGCGCGACCACGATAAAAGAAAAAATCAAAGTAAAAATATTGCTTTTCATACTTATCATCGCAAGCATGAACGCATTCTTCACAAGTCCTTTGAGCTTTAAATTCACGGTAACCATAAGCATATATATATAATATCCCGTAAAAAGCTCCATAAATAACGCCGCCATACAAAGTATAAACGGAATATATACGAACGTACTTTGATTTATGTTTACAAAATAAAAATATAAACTGTATCCCAACGCCGCTTTTAAAATAAGATCAACAATGCCGACTATCACACCGTATTTGAAATTTTCCTTAAATATCCTCCAGAACTCGTTAAAGACGAATATCGGCTCTTCTCTTGAAAAACTTCTGAAAACGTATGTTATTGCCGCCGTCGCGGGTCCGATCGTTATTATCGGTATGCAGAGCAAAAGATATATTACGTTAAGTCCCACCATATATTTGAATTTTCTGAAAAACAATTCAAAAAACAGAAAAAATCTCTTTTTCTGCGGCGCATCTTTACTTACTCCGGGACCGTTTTTGTCATAGTTTATAAAGCTGAAAATTCCCACTTATAAATTCACCTGTCTTTTTTATTCTTTTATATTTTAATTCTTAACAATCCGGCTTCAATCGCGGCCCCGATGACCGCCGCAACCAAAATAACCGAATATTTTGCACAATAACGTTTGATCCTGTATTTTATTTCGTCATCCCTTATTCCTCTCACCGTTACCGAATAAACGTTTTTTGACATTTCAGAAGCTTCAAAACATGCAAGAGAAATAATACTTATAAATATAAACGTACCGAAAAAAATCTTCAAGACTATTTCAAAAAACACCGAAATCCCGCTTGTTATGTACATCGATACGCTCAACGCCCCGAACCAAATCCCTCTGAACAGCGGAACCAATGCGGTCATAGGAAAACCGACTGCGGAAAATCCCGATAAAAAAACCAAAAATAACATCGGAAATTCACTGAAAAAAATTTTCGTCAAACTTAAAATAAAACTTCTATTATCATATTTTTCCAATGAAACGGAAAAGAATGATATGATATTTTCAATGATTTCTCCATTTACCGCAAGTGCGAACGCCGAACCTATCGCGACACCTATAAGAAATATTTCCATAAAAACAAACCTACCGTCTTTTCTTGTTCCGTCGCTTATTATTTCGTAATCCGCCCTGTTTCCTTCAAGTTCCTTATTGTTCATTTCAATTCCTCCGCATATCGATATACTTGTCTATAATTTATGCGGAAAAATTTTTTATTATTCTTATTTTCCTATTTCGTAAGCTCTCTTAACACACGCATCGATACATTTTTTAACTGTATCTTCAAAACCGTTCTCTTTTAATTTTTCAAGTCCGCTAAGTGTCGTACCGCCCGGAGAACATACCATTTTTATAAGCTCGTCCTCACTTTTGCCCGACTCGAGCATCATTTTTGCGGAACCTATCAGCGTCTGGCAAAACAACTCTTTTGCCGCCGTTCTGTCTATTCCCGCCTCCTCGGCTTTATCTATGAATATTTTCGCAAACAAATATATATATGCCGGAGAGCTTCCGTTGACGGGTATAATCTCATTCATATATTCCGCCGGTATCCGCTCCGCAACTCCCGAGTTTTTGAAAAGCGACTCCGCAAACACAAGCTCTTGTTCATCCAAATTTCCCGTATCAGACAAAGCCGTGGCTCCGCTTCCGATAAGCAGCGGCGTATTCGGCATAACTCTGACGATCTTGCATTTTTTACCGATCTTGTTCTGCATATATTCCGCCGATACTCCGGTAACTATACTTATTATTACGTGATCTTCCGTTATATATCCGGCAATATCTCCAAGCGCGTCGTCAATGTTTTGCGGCTTTACGCAAAGTACTATGTATTTTGCAAATTCCGCCGCTTCTCTACTGTCTTTCAGTATCCTGCAGCCCATATCGAAAAATATTTTTTTTCTGTCTTCGTTTATATCGTAAATACCGACGTCTGCCGCAACGTTTTCAGCAGCGCTGCTTTTTATATATCCGAGTATTATCGCATATGCCATATTCCCGGCACCTATAAACGACATCTTGTTGTTCATTGTATTGCACCTCTTTTTTATATAATAATACATTTCCGCTCTTATTTCAACATTATAATTTCATAAAATTCCCGTTGTCCCGGAATTAATTTCAAAAACAAATATGCCGTACCTTTAATAAAAATTTCCGGTACGGCATATAGTATTCCGATACTCATTTCTATCTGCGTCTGTTAACTCCGATAACACCTCCTATCGCCGAAGAAACTACTGCTATGATAAATTTAAGACTTATTGCGGCTTGCAGGGACGTACTTCCGAATATAAGCCCGATAAGCGCATATAACAAAAAATAAATCGCACCGCTCACCGCACCGATCAGTATCCCTTTTTCTTTCAGTATCCTTGAAGATATGGATCCGCAAATAAACGCGCTCAGAAAAAGCACTGCAGTCGCTATCGGTTTGGCGATCGACGATGATGCGGAACTTATCGACAAAATCGCCGAAAATATCAACAGCATTAAAAAACACGCTATCGCTCCGCCGCTTACGCCCCAAAACACAGCTAATATCCTTTTCTTTATTCCAGATAATTCTCCTGATTTTTTCAAATTCCTTCTTTTCGCTTCAATCATCATAATAAAATTCCACCCTTCCAGTCCATTTTATATGACCAGAAAAGGCGGAATATTACTTTTTTGTTCTATTTTTTGAAAATCAGTTATCGTGAACGGTATTATTTGCGGAAATAGCCCAACGCATAATTCTTATTTTGCTTCTGTCGCTTCCGGTTTCTATAACTACCGTGTCTTCTCTTATACTTACGACTCTTCCGATAATTCCTCCGGAGGTTACGATTTCATCCCCTACCTCCAAAGAATTGCGCATTTTCTGAACTTCTTTGTCTCTCTTCCTCTGCGGACGAATAAGCAAAAAGTAAAATACTACGGCAATAAGAACGAACGGTATTATCTGAACCAACAAAGTTACGACCGGATTACCTGCCGCCGCTTCGCTTGCTTCCGCTGCGGACGATGCTACTGCTGCTAATGATTCTTCCATTTAAAATATACCTCCAATTAAATCTTTACCGGATTATTATATCATATACCCGTCTGTCTTGCAAGATTTTTTTTATTAATACTCTCACTGTCTAAAAATACATGAAAAGATTGCATTTTATCATTCCGTTATATAGTTTTCTCTTTCTTTTTGCCGGTCGTCCGAACATTTCTTCGAATTTTTCGTGCGGAGAAATTATATAATAACTCATACCGCTGTTTTCTTTGAAAACTTTGCCCATCACTTTATAAAGCTCTTCCGCCTGCGCTATATCGAGCAACCTTTCACCGTAAGGCGGATTGCATATAACCGTTCCTCCGTTTTCACTGCAAACAAAATCCGAAACGTCTTTTTGTGCCGCTTTTATTCTTGAAATAACACCCGCCCTTTTGGCGTTGTTTACCGTTAAAGCAATCGCATCCGCGCTTATATCTCCTCCGAAAGCGCAAAAATCCGAATTTTTCTTTATCCTCGCTATACAGCTCTTTCGATACTCCAATATTTCTTCTTTGTCTACGATCCCCCATTTTTCATAAGAAAACCGTCTGTTTATCCCCGGCGCTATATCAAGTGCCCGCAGCGCCGATTCTATCAGTAACGTTCCGGACCCGCACATCGGATCCGTTACTTTAGTGTTTTCTCCGACTCTCGCAAGATCAGCGATACCAGCCGCCAAAGTCTCTTTTATCGGCGCTGCGTTCGCTTCTTTTCTGTAGCCGCGTTTATAAAGTCCTTCTCCCGACGTGTCTATCAAAATCTCGACTTCATCTTTCAAAATCGAGAACTGTATCTGATGTATCGGTCCGCTCTCCTCAAACCAATTTTTACCGTATGCCCCTTCAAGCCTTTTAACTACCGCTTTTTTTACTATTGACTGGCAGTCCGGAACACTCTTTAATTTTGATGTCAAAGCATAACCTTTTACAGGAAAAGCATCGTTTTCGGATATGTATTTTTCAAAAGGAAGCGCTCTTACGCCCTCAAACAACTCGTCAAAACTCTCCGCGTGGAATTTTCCGAGAGATATCTGGACGCGTTCTGCTGTTCGCAGTTCTATATTCGCCCTCATTATGTCTCTCGGCGTCCCGTCAAACGCCACTCTGCCGTTACTCGTTTCTATATTTTCAACTCCGAGTCTTCTTATCTCGTAAGTCAATA
>JAGAEK010000162.1 GCA_017828835.1 Oscillospiraceae bacterium
ACGAACGCGACAGCGATGACGAGCAGCGCCGAAACGATTCTTTTTTTCATATTATCACCCTCTTGATCCCATTGTAACACAAACGCGCGCGTTTTTCAAGTGAGAAAAAAAGAGCCCCGAGAGGCACTTGCCATAAAGCAGGTGCCTCTCGCGGTTGTTTATGGGTTTGATGCGAGAGGATCGTAGTAATCTAAAACAAATACGGCGCTGCTTATCGAGGGCAAACTGCCGGATTACCTTGCCGACGTCAACGAGCAAGCGGAAGAAATGCTCTTTCAACTCGTAAAACAAATGGCAAAGGATGAAGGTATTGACGAGGTGTTCAAAAGACGGGATCAACTCGGCTGGGTTCAGAGGATGAAGTCAATCCGTAACCGCGCGGAAGAAATCGTTTTTGGACGAAATTATTTACAAATAAAAACAGTGCGAGGCGGGGATTACTCTCCGCCTCGTTTTCGTATATGCTCAGTTTTAGCAGTAGATCAAGAGCGCTCCTTCCATATTACTTCAATTTTCTCTTTATCAGTCTCGCACAAATCTTCCAGAAGTTCATCTTTAGCAAAAAATCGAATTGTCGATTCACTCATATTTCAAGCCTCATTTTCATAATTTCTTCCGTTATAGCAATCTGTCGATTTCCTCTCCGAGCAATCGTTTCATCTCTTCGAGCTTTTCTAAAGACGGCATATTTGCTGGATCGTTCATCACTTCAATCGGCGTCCACCAAACCGGTCCGGGAAGTCCGTCCGGACGATATTTCAGAATATCGTCTTTGCGTCGCGGAAAAATGTGAAAGTGAACGTGAGCGTCGCCGTTTCCAAGCAGTTCAACGTTCATTTTATCTGCACCAAACGCCTTTGCGACTGCTTCCTGCACAATCGACATTTCTTCAAGATATTTGACCTTGAAATTGCGGTCAAGATAATGAAGTTCGGTTTTGTGTTCTTTGCAGAGGAAAAGGGTGTATCCGAAAAAATGCTGATGATCTCCGATTACCACATATCCCGTTTCAAGTTCACGGACAAAATACCGGTTGGCGCCGCTTTTAATCATTTCAATACGGTCGCAGATAACGCACATATCAATTCCTCCCAATACTGTTCAACAGTCCCGATATGTTTGTCAGATAGAATTTTTCAAAACTGTCGTCTGAATTCTCGTATGTTTTCAGGGCATCTACGAATTCATCAATGAAAATGAACGTCTGTCTTTGCCGTTTATATTCTCCGTCAACGTCAAAATCTCGAAAACCCATATGCTCCATGAAACGGATCGCAAAAGCCCTCACCCAATATTCATTTATAACGGCATAATCAACGTTATAGAAACCCGGCATATTTATATGTTTATTGAAAAAAGCAGAATGGTTCTCAATTAAGGATTTATTTGATTCGACAATGGGATTCACGAAGCAATGAGCGTATTCATGAGCAATACCCTTCGCCAAAACACTCTCTAAAAGCGGGATCTCTTTGTTCCCGTCATAATAAGGCGCGCAGCGTACGACGTAAGCGACTCGGCCTACGATGAATCCGTAATTTCCGTCCAGCGGACTGACCGTCAGGCAAAGATCGGCGCGGGAGCGAAAATACTTTTCGATATATTCCTTCCAATCATTAAGCGGACATGATCTTACGTCTGCGAGAATGCGATCGAAATAACCCGAAAGGGAAGTAAAAAACGAGCGGTAATCCGTATCGTTCTCAAATTGTCGAATCAGTTTCGCCCAATCCGTCAGTTCGTCTTTTCCGTTCAACAAATCAATAAAACGCACCGCGGCTCTGTGAGGACGAATAAAGTTGAAATTCCTGTTCCGGATCAATTCCCGCGTAACGGTCACGGCGGCGTGGTTTTTGTACTCTTCAAACCGGCGGTCGATCTCTCCGCAGTAATAACGGTTTCCGATATTCTGATGCGTTTTATCTTTTACGTCCGCAAGATAGATGACCGTTTGAATCAGTTCGGTATTGTAATCAACTCTCGGTTTAACTGTCAATTGTTTGGTCATATAGATCTTCTCAGGCGTTTTATCAAAGGCGTACTTAAATCCCTTGCGCTCGTACAGACGGATCGCGTCGGCGTTGTTCTTCATAACGTTCAGCCCGAAGACAGCCACTTCCCGTGACCGGAAATATTGCTCGGCGAAGTCGATAAGGCGGCTTCCGATCCCCTGACAGCGATACTCCGGAGCGACGTTAAAATGGGAAAGATGACCGTTTCCGTCTTCGCGAACGAACAACGCGCACCCGCCGATATATCCGTCCTCGGTTTTGAAAACGAACGCGCGGCGGATATTTCTCTTTACAAAACCGTATAGGCGGTCGGAGGTGAGATCTTCTGACATATCCCAAAACGAGCGGCACTTGCAAAGCTCATTTTCACGGATTTCGATTATTTCTCCGTCCATATCGTCCTTCCTCTGCGCAATAGATCATTTTTTACAAAAATCTAAATAATAAAAGAGTTCGTTCAAAATTAATATAACATAAAAGTGTTAAAAAAACTACTGCCTTCGGGAAATACGCCGAAGGTTTTTCGTTAATTGACGAAATTTTTTCAAAGACCTCTTGACAAACGAACAAATGTTCGCTACAAATGATATTTGTGATTTTGTCGCTTTATGCGGGAAGAACACGAAAACTGAATATACCGTAAAGAAATCAACTGTTGAGCCGCTCTTCGGGACGCCTGCTCTATCGCAAGTGTC
>JAGAEK010000016.1 GCA_017828835.1 Oscillospiraceae bacterium
CCGGACTTGAACCGGTACGGTATCGCTACCGAGGGATTTTAAGTCCCTTGTGTCTGCCTGTTCCACCACAGCGGCCTACTGTGATATCATACTACAAACAAAACGAATAGTCAATAGTAAGATTGAGGGAAATTTTATTTTATTTTTTAAATTTAATGTTGACAACTTAAAACGGATATGATAAAATTTTTTCTGTTGTACGAGTTGCGACTTTTATATGGGGGTATAGCTCAGCTGGGAGAGCGCTTGAATGGCATTCAAGAGGTCAGGAGTTCGATCCTCCTTATCTCCACCAGAATAGGATTGCTGTCTTGACAAAAGCAGCAATCCTATTTTTCAAATTTTAAACAGCTCGTACTTTAACAAAAATTATTGTCTTTATGATTGTATAGAAGTGAAGAAAAGCGAAGGGAGTGAGAGGATGGAAGGCAGGATCGTAATACTTCCGGTTTCGGAGGTCGTAAAAATACCGAGAGAATACTGTGAAAAACGTTTTCCGCGGAGATTGGCGAGAGCGGAGAGATTCGTTAGGAAAGAGGACGGATTGAGATGTATAGGCGCGGGGGCGCTGATATACGGAGTGTTGGGGATAGAGGAAGAGGATATTATTTTCAACGGCAGCGGAAAACCGTATTACAGGGGAGATATGTATTTTAACGTTTCACACAGCGGAGATTACGTTGTGATGGCGGCGGATAAGGACGAAATCGGGATAGATATAGAAAAAGAAGATGCTTCGAGGATATGTATTACCGAGAAGTTTTTCACGAAAGAAGAGATCGACTGGATATCAAAATATCCGAAAGCGAGATTTTTTCGTGCATGGACGATGAAGGAAAGCGTTATGAAAGCGGAAGGAAAGGGGTTTGAGATGCGCCCCGGTCTGTTTTCGGTAATACCGGCGATCTGCGGAGAACCGCTTGATATTGACGGAACGTTGTGGTATTGCGATTCGTTTCGCATAGACGGTCACAGAATATCGGTTGCCGCACGCAGCAAAAATTTCAAGCCGCGAAAAGAGATCGTGGCGATAGAAGATATTTTGAAATAAAAACCGCCTTTTATCTTTACGGATAAACGGCGGTTTTTGTTAAAATCAAAGGTATGGGCGGATGTCGACGGAAAGGTTTTCTTCGAGAGTGATCAGCTGTTGAGTGATATCTTTTGAATTTTGGTCCGCGGTTTTATATTGGTTCAAATACCTGTTGAGCGATTTTACGCCCATATTGCAGCCGTCGGTGATCAAATCGGCGACGGTTTTGTCCGAGTCGTCGGCTGCAAGCTTTACGTTGGTTTTGATCCATGACATACTTTGAGCGATCGGGTTCGGGTTTTTACCTTTGTCGTTAAAGCCGTCGAGTCTTACCTGAAGTTGTTCTTTCAGACTTTCGTGATCGGCTTTGGATTTGGTAAGGAGCCGGCGGAACTTTTGGTTTTTCACATTGTCGACGACTTCCTCAATAGAAGAAACACCCATTTTTATTCCCGCGTCACATTCGCGGAGCAGTTTTACCGTATCGTTTTCGGTCATAAAAAATCCTCCTTTTCAGAAATATTATTTCCGCAAGGAGGAGAATTATTATAATTTTATACTGATTTCTCCGGAAGAGACGGATAAGCAAGAACCGTCGGAAAGACGGACTTTAAGTCCGAAATTACGGTCGATATCTTCAGCAAACGCAGTAATTTTTTCGCCGTTTTTGTAAAACGACACATTTTTTTTCAGAGTAATACATTTTTGTTTGTATTTTTCAAATACCGTTTCGGAAGAAAAGTTTCCGAGACCCGAGAAAAAACAGCGGATTATTTCTGCGGCACAATTTTCAAAAAGTCCGTCCGAGTTTTTTGGGAATAAAGTTCCGGCTGAATTTTTTATATCTTCGGGAAAGCCCGATACGGGAGTGTAAAGGTTTACACCGATACCGACGACGGCGTATTTGAGATCGGGACCGCAAGAGCGTGATTCGGTGAGGATACCGCAGACTTTTTTTTCGTCTATGAGTATATCGTTGACCCATTTAACGGCGGTCTGTTTTCCGGATATTTTTTCGAGTGCTTCCGAAACTGCGACTGCGGTATACGGGGTTAACAAGGCGGCTTTTTCGGGCGGGATATCGGGACGGATCAGAACACTGATATAGAGACCCGAGTCCGGGGAATAAAAAGACCGTCCGAGCCGTCCGCGGCCGGCTGTCTGACTTTTTGAGACAACTGCAGTTTCGCCGGGTTCACCGCTTTCGGCAAGAGAAATAAGATAAGAATTCGTTGAAGGAATCGAGAGGAACGATCTTAAATCGATATGCCGAAGGGAAGGCGGCAGAAGAGCGCGTATATTTTCCGCGATTCCGGGTACTTCGTTTGAATTAAGCATAAGACCTCCGTAATTGGCAGATAATTTAATTATATGTCTGATTGTATTATACACTATCCGAACGGGAAAGTGTTCAATATGTTTTTTAAAATTACAATAAAAACTATTGATTTCAGGCAAAAAATATGGTAAAATAGCAATACATTACGAAGCGATCGTAAAATATAATTGAAAAGGTGATGAAAAATGAAAAAGTTCTTAGTTGTTTTCTTGGCTTTGATTATGATCGTCGCTGTTTTTGCCGGATGCGGTAAAACTCCCGACAATTCATCAAAAGCTTCTGAAAATTCGCAACAGGAACAGTCGTCGGAAGCAGGAAGCAAATATCCTTCCGGATATGCTTTTGACGAAACGAGCTATAAGGGAAAAACTCTCAGATGGTGGAATCACTGGGATACCGTCGACACGAAAGGTTACATAGCTGAATTTGAAAACGCGACCGGCGCGAAAATCGAATACAGCACGCTTTCCGGAAACGGCGGAACGGAATACGCCGCGCAGCTCAGCTCCGCGATAACCGCGGGAACAGGACCCGATATCGCGGTCGTATACGACTGGGCGCTTCCCGCGTGGACGAGAAAAGGACTTCTTATCCCGCTCAGCGAAGTTCTCAACTTAAACGAAGAAATATACAAAGACAAGATCAGCCAGGCAATGCTTGATTTCTTTACTTACCAAAACGAGAGTTACGTTATAAACACGAACAACGTCGCCTGCTATTATCTCCTTTACAGAAAGGATCTTATCGAAGAGGCGGGACTTGACGATCCGTATGAGCTCTGGCAAAACGGAGAATGGAATTACGAAAAATTCAACGAGTATATGCAGGCTCTGACATATGACAGTGATGACGACGGCGTAATCGATATGCGCGGACTTACCGGATATACCGATGAGGGCTGGCTCGGAACCGTTGAAAACGGAAACTACGTAAGATGGAACGAAGACGGAACTCCTTATTTCGCGCTTACGGATTCCGATATGCTTGAATGTCTTGTCGAGAACAGAGAGTGCATGTATAACAGATGGCAGAAGCAGGACGTACTTCCGGTCGATGAATTCAAGAGCGGAAAATTTGCGTTCTTCTACAGCGCTCAGTGGGATTGGCAGGTAGTAATCGAAGCGTTC
>JAGAEK010000163.1 GCA_017828835.1 Oscillospiraceae bacterium
GGAATTTCGAGGTGGTTCCCTTTGCGGACATCTCGTTCCTCCGCCCGCATACCGAGTCCGCCGGAACCTTTGATTTTTTCAAACTTGTATTTTGCTTCTTTGGGATCGACGATCGCTTTATCATCGCCCTTGACCGCAAGGGTAAATTTAATTTCGCTGACCTGCCATTTCTTATCGAGATCGCCGACGTATTCTTTCTCATAAGCCTGAACATAGACGTATTTGACGTCTTTTTTCTTACCTTCGTCGCGCGACTGTATCGTCAAACCTTCAGGATACATATTCATCGTAAGCCAGCCGTTTACGGGTTCTTTCTCACCCTCTACTTTCACACTGATCTCGATCTGATTCTCCTTCACTTTCGCAAACACGTCTTCATTATGTTCTTCCGGCGTGTTGTTCTTAACGACAGCTTTATATACGTAACGCCATTTCGTTTCCTCAAACGTAACGTCGTATCCTTCGACTTTCTTGCAGCTTATGTCAGTCAGTGCGGGCGGAGTCGTCGCATCCTCGATCATAAACAGCGCGGTATAGGTGAATTTGTCGCCCGGTATCGCGTCTATTCCGTAGTTACAGGTATAGAATTTTAACTGTCCGCTTCCTTCCGGCTCCTCCTCCGCAAACCTCAGAGAAGGTCCGTCCACAATACGGAAGACGACCGTGTTATTGAACACGCCGCCCTCGCCCGTAAAGGTAAACGTGATACTTGCAGTATCTTTTTCGTAATTTTCCGGCACGCTGACAGTCGCTTCGCAGTACCTGCCGACAAGTGCGGCTCCGTGCACGGTCATTCCGTCCGCGGATACGCTGATTTTTGCCGTCAGATCGTTCCTGTCGTGTTCCGCACCGAGTGCGTCGGTTTCAGCCATGCGCGCACGTATCACGGAAGGCTTTTCCGCGCCTTTCCTTATTGCGTCTCCGAAATCCTTCTGAACGTACATTTTATAAGATTTCTTTTTACCGTCATCAGATCCGCCGGCTCCGCTCGCCGCCGTACCGACTGCCGCACCGGCAATTGCCGCGCCGCCGCCGATCACACCGATCACGATCGCCGCGGGAACGGATACACCTTCATCTTCGCCGGCGTTGACGCGCGCGTGCGTCGTTACGCCTGCGCTGCTAAAGCCTTCGTATGTTATCGGCTCGTCGACTATGACTTCGGGCATCATACCGTACAGGGACGGCGCCATGGCGACCGTCGCCTGCCATTTCGCCATCATATCGTTATAAAGATCCACCACTTCTTTTTTGGGACTTACCAGGCCGATCTTGTAGCCGGTCAGCCGGTTGATCAGCAGATGATTTACGGTATATACGTCCGAAATTCCGGGGATACGGGTATAGTAGTAGTATTCATAGGTTTCCTGCGTCGTTTCGTACTTCAATTCCTCGATCAGCGTAGAACCGCCTTCGTGGTACTTGAATTTTTTAAAGGTTTCCTTGGGTGAATCGTCCCAGTAGCTGTGGTAGACAACAAGAATACTGTCTCCGCCGCCCCGGCGCTCCACGGTTATGGTCTCTCTCTCGTCTGTATTGGCCTCTTTTGCCTTATTCCATTTTTCATACTGTGTCTGCGCCGCATCCTCCATTGTGGGGGTGTTGCCGTATTTCATATGATATAGGGTGATATGCGGCGAATGTGCCACCACGTTGCCGTAAATATACGCTTCCGTTTCTCCCGGCTGAAGGCCCTTGTTCTCCCTGCTGAAATCCTCGTAGTAGTATTGATACTGATATTCTTCAATATAGTCGTCTAACATATTGTCTGTGACATCGTTGCGCCCGGCCGAGAAGTCCGCAACGTAATATCTGTACTTGCGGCCCGGCGTATACAGACTCGTATACGCTGACGGAAGCTTGTATTTCAAATGGACCTTCTGCTCAAACAGGCGATAGCCCGGTTTTTCCTTGGCGTCACGGGCGTTGAACAGATAGTAAAGTAAAAGCTTTTCGCCCGTATCCGTCACCTTGTCCGGATATGCGTCACCCCAGTAGAAGTCCAGTTCAAAGTTGTTGCGTGTTTCCGCTCTGACCTCGTAATTCGGATTGTTTATGAATTTATCGTAATTGAAAATATCCGCCGCAAAGGGAACGACCACAAAGTAGGAAGCGATCATCAGCGCCGCGAACGCGCCGCACAAAAACTTCATTACTCTATTTATCATTGTTCTTTCGCCCCCTTTCCGAATTTAACGACGCCTACGGTCTGAAGTACCATCATGACCGCACCGCCTACAACAAGCACCGCTCCGATGATTATAATTATAAGCTTTATGCCGATCAATCCGATAAACGCCGCTGCCGTAAATCCGACAGCAAGTCCGCGTATCAGCCCCTCAACGCCCGGTCCGGATTTTGATTTGCCTTTTGACGTGAAAGAGCTGAGCAGCTGTTTCAAAAAGCCGTTGTTCAGCGCGGCTCTCGCGGCAAGAAAAGCCGCCGCTATACCACCCATAAACGCCATACGCGTCGCGCCGCCCGAGATAAACAGATAAAGCAGCATCGCCGCTCCGATCCCGGTCATATACGCCCAAAGCGTATCGTTCGAAAAGCCCGCTATACTTTTCAGAGTATCACCTAACGAACGTTTACCTCCGGATTTTGTCCGTGTGAGCAATCCTATCAGAGATACAACGGCTCCGGCAAACAGCCCTTTCCCGATAATACCTCCTATCGCCCCTATAACGCCTCCGCTCATACCTCCGTTTGCAAAGGTCAGAAACGACAGGATACGTGTCGGGAGCGGGTTGATCCCGCACGCTTGCAGAATATTTAAAACAAGCCATACGACCGCCAATATTATCGCCGGAATAAGCCGCTTGGGATCCTTAAACGCCGATCCGATCGAAGAAAAGAAACTTTTGACGCTTGACGCGATAACTTTCGCCGGTCCGGGTATTACGCTTGATGCAACTCCCGAAACGTTTCCCCCGAATGATCCGAGTACCGCCTCACCCGAAACGTTTGACGCCGTAAAGTTAAACTTTTGAGGTTCGGATTTTGCCGGAACAACTGCGTTTTTCTCTTTCGCAGTTTTTTCCGTTTGCTGTTCCTTCGGCCGTTCCTGTGGGCTTTGCTGCGTTATTTGCCGATCCGCGGCGCCTTTTACCGGATTTCCGCATTTCGGACAGAACTTCGCATTGTCCGGTATCTTGGTCCCGCACTTTGAACAAAACATTTGGACTCCTCCTTAAGAGTATTATAGTCTAAATTATATTATACTGATACCTATTACTTACTACAATATTTGCCTCGAAATTGTCAATGACATTTTTTAGGCAAAAATCTTGATTTATTTCAAATTATATGCTATACTTTGCCATAAAATCAGTGTGGAGAATCTTTATGTTTTGTGATCGAGTTAAAATATTGACAACCAAACTCGGTATCGGGTCTGCCGACATAGCACGATACGCAAGCTGTGATCAATCGCATATCAGCCGTATGCTCAGCGGTGCCAGAGTACCGAAAAGCGGCGGTAAAGCCGCGTGGACTCTTGTCAACGGTTTATATCTTTGTGTTGACGACAACGGAAAAACCGACCCTCTCTGTAATTTGATCTCGTGCAGCGACCGGGGGTCTGCCGAAATCGTCAAAACGCAAATCATGTCCTGGCTTTACGAAGGAGAAAAAGCGGCAATAAAAAGCCCGGTTCCTCCGCAGGGAAAAAAGCCTTATCGCGCTTTCGGAGAAAAACTCGGTGTCGTTATGGAACTGACGGGTCTTTCAAACATTCGCCTCGGAAAAACCTTGAACATAGATCCGTCGTATATCAGCCGATTCCGCAACGGTTTCCGTTCACCAAAATCAAATTCCAAAATGATGGCTGATATTTGCTTATCATTGCTTGAAAGGGTATACGATCAGGGAAAACAGCCGGCACTTGCAAAGTTGATCGGTGTTTCAGCGGACGAACTGAACGACAGAGAAAAAGCCTTCGATTCGTTATACCGCTGGTTTTTCAATTCCGATAATAAGGACAGTACGCCTTTCGTTCAGATCATTATCGATCAGATCGGATCGTTTCCCTCCGATTTAAAGCGTCCGTTACTCTCTTTTGAAGAAGCCGCGGATACAACCTCTCTGAAAGATTCTTCTCAGATTTATTACGGTACGGACGGACTTCGCCGTGCGGTCTTGCGTTTTCTCGGAAACGTTATATACCGTGGTGAGAAAGAGCTTTTTTTATATTCCGATCAGAATATGGACTGGATGGTTTCCGACCCGCTTTTCCTGGCAAAATGGACAAGTCTGATGGTACGTTGTGTTTCCGACGAAATAAAAATCAATATCATTCACAATATAAACCGTGACCTTTCAGAAATGGCTGACGCAATCAAAAGCTGGATACCTCTCTATCCCTCGGGTATGATCAGATCTTATTATCACAAAACTCCGAACAGATCGAAATTTTCGACGACACTTTTTCTCTGTCCGGGATACGCTTGTATTTCAGGGTGCAACGCCGCCGGTTCGGAAAACAGTTCCGGAATGTACCGCTATGATACCGAAAAACAGATCCTGAAAGCGCACGAAGCGACCTATCGTGAACTTCTCGCAGGCTCCGGAGAACTCATACATACCTATAAGACCGCTAACGCAGAATTTGTTGACGAAACAGACAATTTCGGCCTTTCCGTTCTCGGTAATACGCTTTCTCTTGCCACAATGCCCGAGAAAACGCTGATGTCCGTATTGGAGCGAATAGCCGTTGATAAAAATGTAAAAGCTCGTATACTTGAAGAAAGAAAGCATTTCTTCTCCGTTTTTCGTCATAAGGCAGAATCCTGTTTTATGCACGAGTATATACCTATCCCAAACGACGAAGCTCTGTTTAACAAACAGATTCCGATCGACATACCCGGTGTTGCCGCAACGTATACTCCGACCGAATACACAGAACATATTCAGAACATTATCTCGCTGTCCGACGCATATCCGAATTATCGCTTTTTCGTGATCCCGGAGGTACCGTTCGAAAATATCAAACTGCTGATCACCGACCGTTCTGTAGCCGCAGTCAGACTTAAGCCGCCTTACCTCACGATCCGTTTCGAACACCCGGATCTTTGCCGCGCGTTCGTAACGTACGCCGAACGCATACGTGAACAGTATAAGCAAGATCGTCTTTCAACAAAAAGACTGCTGGAACGTTTTTTGTAATAACTTCAACAGAAAAATGATATAATAAAACCGACAAAGGAGGATGATGCTTACGGAAGAATTCAAATCCGTTAAAACGGAAGTCTGCCGGCACGAATACGTTCCGCCGTCCGAGCCTCACCATAAACGGCATAAAATAAAATCGATCTCTTCCGCTTTTCTCAGCGCAGTGATCGCTATGACCGTCTTTTTATCAGGTTCTCCCGCAAAACGTTATTTGCCCGAAGACGCGACCTCGACCGTCTATTTCCTCAGTGCAGGCTCGGAATCGATGCTTTGGATACCTGCTTATGAATGTGAAGGATTGTCTTCTTTTGAAATTGAGGTATACGACGATCAGCTGCCGCAGGTCAGTATGACCGAAACCTTTTCAAAAGACCAAATCAATGAAAACGGTACCTGCGTCGAACTTGATACCTATTCCTTGCTGGAAAAACACTTTTCATTGTACGAACAAAAAAATCTTTCCCCGTCTTGGTACTTATTCGTTCGACTGAAATATGCGGACGGCAGCGAATCAGCGGCAATCAGTGAACTCATCGCGTTTCCCTGCACGTCCTGGATCTATTCATCGGCAGACTCCGTAAATCTTCAAATCTACACCATGTCCGCCGACGATTTCAGTCCAAACGTGCTGCTGACCTCTGACCACAGCAAAGCACACGGTGAGACCTTGACCGTATGGGCGCAAGGAGCCGATCTCACCTCTCCGAACGTCGAAAACGTCAAAGACGACTTCGGCAACGTTTCAATAACCGTTCCGAAATCGGAAATAAACGGCAAAATAACCGTAACCGTCGGGATCGAGATCCCGGGTACCGATGAAATAGTCTTACGTCGGCAGACCGTCGATCTGTCAGAACAATAATAAAGGAGATTACCGCAATGAAAAAAATCATCAAACATATAATCGGACTCGTAATAAGCATCGCAATTTGCGTCCTCGGATGTCTGTTTGCGAAAACGCCGAAAATCGTCTCTATCACTTTTTCCGCCATAAGGCTCGGCGCGATCTGGATCGCCTACTATCTGCTACTTATCGTTTTCCAATTATTGGCAAAAAGGAACAACCGTTCCGCAACGATATCATCGCTCGTACACAGTCTCTCCTCCTACGCGGTCGCACTGTTCAGCGTATATTTCGTTTTACGCGCTTTCGGCGTTGATCTGACCGCGGCACTTGCCGGCGTCGGAGTGTTGACTCTTATAATCGGTTTCGGCGCACAGTCTCTCATTGAAGACGTCCTTACCGGAATATTTCTGATTGCCGAAGGAAAAATCGCCATCGGAGATATACTTATGATCGATGATTTCCGCGGCGCCGTCGTCGACATCAGCGTACGCACTACGACGATCGAAGATGCCGGCGGAAATCGCAAGACCGTCAATAATTCCGACATACGCAATTTTCAGAACCGTTCTCAAACCGATTCCATTGCGGTTTCACTTATCAGCATAACCTACGAAGCGGACTTGCGTAAAGTCGAAGATATCATTGCGAAAACTTTGCCCGACGTCTACGAACGCAACAGCGACGTTTTTCTCTCCGAACCGAAATATCTCGGCGTCGATACTCTTGCCGAAAGCGGGATCACTTTGAAATTTATCGTTCCAACCGAAGAGAAAAATATATTTACCGCGCAGCGTCGACTCAACCGTGAACTTCGCCTGCTTTTCGCCGACAACGGGATCAACATTCCGTTCCCGCAGATCACCGTCCACAACGCAAACTGATTTTTCCTTTATTTGACAGGCACAATATTGACTTTTTATTGATTTGTATTATAATAAAATCAATGATAAATTTGGGAGGTCGTTACTATGAAAAAATGTATTTCTGAATTTATAGGCACTGCAGTTCTTGTTATCCTCGGCTGCGGTACCGCAATGCTCGTCGGATGCAACGCCGCAAACGGAAGCGGATATCTTCTCACAGCGCTTGCATTCGGTCTTGTTATCGTCGCTATGGCGTATTCGATCGGAAATATTTCCGGATGCCACATCAATCCCGCCGTATCCTTGGGCGTTTTGCTTTCCGGCGGAATGACCGTCAAAGAGTTCTTCTGCTACATCGTTTCCCAGATATTGGGCGCGTTCGCCGGATCCGCCGTTTTGGCGTTGATCTTCAAACTCGGAAACGTAACGGATATGACCGGCGGTTTCGGTTCAAACGGATTAGCCGGAGTAAACGGCAGCGCGGTTGCCGGATTAGTCGTCGAGATCGTTCTGACCTTTATTTTCGTAATTGCCATTTTAGGCGTTACTTCCAAAAAAGCGGCTCACGGTTCCTTCGGCGGACTTGTGATCGGTTTAACGTTGGCTTTGGTACACATCCTCGGCATCGGTCTTACCGGAACGTCTGTAAACCCCGCCCGCAGCATCGGACCCGCGATAATGGCTGCTTTATACGGCAACTCCGCTCCTTTGAGCTGCATTTGGGTATTCATCGTCGGACCTATGATCGGCGCTTGCTTGGCGGCTATCGTCTATAAACTCCTTGAAAAGGATCCGAAAAACGCATAACTAACGTTATATTCAAACGAAAAAAGCTCTCGATATTTCGAGAGCTTTTTATTTTTACTTTCTGAATTTTTTCAAATACGCCTTGCGCTCATCCGATATCCGATAGCTTTCGCAGGCTTTCTGTATCGTTTTGTTATGTACCCACGAATCAAGAGTCCCGTTTTCGATATACGGCAGAGAGTCTTCCCATCGTTTCGCGAGCGCCGTCGCATAAAACCATGCGATCATCATATTTATATAGTATTCATCCGAATGTATCGCGGCGGGGATCGCAAGATATTCAGGAGAAA
>JAGAEK010000164.1 GCA_017828835.1 Oscillospiraceae bacterium
ATTTTTTCAACTATAATTGAGCATAGACCTTTTATCTGATTATTATAATTTTATAAAAGGATAAGCGAAAAGCGGTTGATAAAAAATCTCGTTGCAATATTGACAAAGCAAAACCACGATACTCTTATAAAGTGCGGCGAGTATTTTCGTATGAACGAATATGAGGGCTGCCCGGTGGAAAACCAAGATTTTATAGATTTGATTTCCGACCCGAAATCAAATGTTATAGCAGTTCTTACGGGACATCTTCACTTCGGTAACATAAGCGAAATAAATAACGGTGTATTGCAATACGGCGTTTCCCAGGGATTGACCGGAAACGCACAACTATTTAAAATAGGTTGAATCAAAAAAGCTTATAAGGCAATCATTAAAGGGGCTGTTTTTTTACAGCCCCTTTTTTCTTTTGTATTTTAATGTAATAAACCGGCATTTACCAAAACCGTTATCCGAAAATCTGCCCCGGCATTTTTAATTTCTCTTTTGGCGGAAAGTCTTTATCAAACTCCTCAACGTCTTCGTCTTTTACATAATAGCCCTCGGGCGTCCTGTAAACGCCCGTAATTTTATCAAGATACCCGGGGATGAGTTCGCGGCACAAAAAGAAAGAATCGTCCGCGCCTTCCGGTAAATCGTGATAGCGGATACCGAACTTCCTTGCATACTCAAAACCGCTTTTGCCGTAAAAGGCGATATTACCTTCAAAAAGAACCGCACCGAAGCCGAGTTCTGCCGCTTTTTCCAGCGAGTAATCGAGAAGCGCCTTGCCGTATCCCTTGCGTTTAAGCTCAGGGGTTATACAGATAGGTCCCATTGTAAGCACCGGAATATCCCTGCCGTCATCCGCATTAATAACGGTTTTCATAAACATATTCTGACCTATAAGTCTGCCGTTCTGCTCCATTACGAAATCTAATTCTTTAACAAAAGCAGGATCGTCGCGAAGCACATGGATCACATAATGCTCACTGCACCCGGGACGGTAAACGTTCCAGAACGATTCTCTTATCAGGTTTTCAACTTCCCTGTAATCTTTCGCCTCTTCAAAACGAATTATATAATCTTTTTCCATTCTGTTTTCCCTCTTAATTAACTTTTTTAATCAGTCTGTCGCCGAAGCCATAATCACTACAAACCGGTCGAGTGTTTTATCGTAAACGGTAAGGCAAAGCGCACCCCACCATTCGTGACCTTCATCGAAGTATTCCGACCAGTCGGTAGTCCATCTGTAAACCTCCAGACACTCCGTTCCGCCGGGAAACAAAACGTCGTTGACTTGTTCAAAATCCCTATCGGTATAGGAATTCCCGTGCGGGGGACAAAGAAACGCCTTGCGGTAATTGAGCCAATTATCCGCACCCGTCGGAGCAAAAAGCGCTGTGCTTTTGAGTTTTCTGCACCGGGCGGCTTTCATATCGTAAGACCATTTGCCGCTATCAAAAAGCTCACGGGCGACGCATTCCAAGGCAAGACGGTGCGAATCGACCCCGCGATAAGGAAATACGCCTGATGCATTCGCGTTCTTATCATCGGAACCTACAAGGCTGTAATCGCAGACGATATCCGGATATTTTGCAATAAGTCGATAAAACTCATCGTTCGAACGGGCGTTTTCCTTATTCCTGTAATACGCAAGCGTTTGGCGTACTATCGTCTCCGTCAGGTCTTTTTTGCCTCCTGTCCCGGGCGGCGTCCCAACCACCGTATACCATTGCCCGGGATAATCCCAGACCTCCTGAAAATACGCTTCTGCCGGATATTCGTCAACCACGTGATCGGCGATCGGGTAAACCGCCTTGACCCTCGCCAGAGCGTTCCTGTGAATCTCCTCGCGGAGCTCTGCCGCATATTTTAAATCCTGTTCACTGTATTTAGGCATAATCTTAAAAATCCCCGGCAGTTTCCGATATTTTCTCCCCTTGCAGGGCGGCAAAGCGTTTTTCAAGTTCCCTAAGAAGCTCATAATCCAAAGCGGAATATCTTTTATACTCGCCGAAACTGCAATACTCCCGCTTAGGTTTTCCAAGCGACGTCGTATCGTAATCAATGCTCCAGCTCCACGGGCTGTAATCGGTCATAAACATATCGCTTTTCGGACGCTCTTCGAGCGATAGGACTTTATTGCTTTTTATGAACTCCTCAAGCTGACAGACCGCCGCATCGGATACCGAGTACACAGTCGTAACCGTCGGCCTGTCGTGTGTCTCACGGTCGGAGCAGACGTATATCCAGCTACCGTCCTTATCTTTTTTTAGTGTGCTCTCGTGGTATCCGCCGAGCATATCGCCGTAACCCGGGCTGAAACTGACTCTGTATAATTTTATCTGTTTCATATCTGCATACTCATCTCGCTTTTTTCTTCGTGTGTCATATTAAACCGCTTCTCTTATTTACAACCATTCGGCGACTGTTTTCTTTGATTCTTTCGCCTTCGATCCTCTGATCGCAAGACCGTTTCTCTGAACGTCGGCGCCTTTGCACATTTTTCTGACGTCGAAGACCATGCTTGCCAATCCGGATCCTTCGTGAGTGCTGATCACCCTTATCGTCTTGCCGGTGAAGTCCAGACCTTCCAGTGCCGTTTCTACCTCCGGTGCGTATGTTCCCCAATAAATAGGGCTCATCACGAAAACGGTATCGTAAGCGGAAATATCGGTCAATTTCTCTTTGATCGGCGCATTTCCGATGCGCTTTTTCGCTTCCTGTATGCAGGTGTTATAGTCCTTTGCGTAAGGAATAAGCGGCTCGACCTTGAACGTATCCGCTCCGGTCAGCTCCCGCACGTACTCTGCGACGATCTCGGTGTTGCCCTTGTCGATGTAGCCGACTGCGTAATTCTCATCGGCTCTGCTGAAATAGATGATCAGACTTTTACTCATTCTCACGTACTCCTTCCCAATCTATCCGTTCGTTTTTGTAAAAGTATTCTTTGTTGCGTTCGGATATTTCCCGCAGAACACGGCACGGGTTTCCGACAGCGACGACGTTTTCGGGGATATCTTTCGTCACGACGCTTCCCGCGCCGATAACGCTGTTCTTGCCTATATGTACTCCGGGTACGATGATAACTCCCGCGCCGATCCATACGTTCTCGCCGATATACACGTCCTTGTTGTACTGCAGAGCGCGGGCGCGTAGCTCCGGATCGATCGGATGATTTGCCGTTGCAATCGTCACATTCGGCCCGAACATCACCTTGTCGCCGACGTAGATATGCCCGTCGTCCACAAGCGTGAGGTTGGAGTTTGCGTAGATTCCGGAGCCGAAATGGACGTGATGACCGCCCCAGTTCGCGCGAAACGGCAGTTCTATATAGCAGTTCTCGCCGTATTCTGCGAAGACCTCTTTCATATACTGCTGCTTCTTCTCATAATCGGAGGGCTTCAGCTGATTGAATTCCCACAGCCTATCCTGAAACGGGACTTGTTCAGCCATGATTTCCGGGTCAGCAGGGTCGTAGATAAGCCCTTTTACCATTCTTTCGTATTGTGTCATTTTCTATCGTCCCACTCTCTTTTCAAGATAGCATATTCGTAAGTGTTTTCGTAGTGCGGTGTACCGTCAGGATTGTTTACAAATGAGATAAACTCAAGGAATAATCCTTCACGGCGCATACCGAGTTTTTCGCAAAGGCGCTGACTTGCCGTATTGTAATCTTCCGTATAAGCGTATATCCGCCGTGCGCCTTTTTCATTGAACAGGTAATCGAAGAAAGCGTGCGCCGCCTCAAAAGCGTAGCCCTTTCCCGTGTAATTGAGATTCAGCATCCAGCAAGGGCTGAACGTGTCTTTCGGCGCGGTTTCGTCCCCGTGCGGCTCTCCGGCCTCGGGATAAGCGTCAATCTCGCCAATCACCTTGCCGGTTTCTTTCAGCACAATTGCGAAGTAGTATTCGGTCTCGCTACTTCGTTTTTTCATCTCTGCGACTGCTTCATCGAGCGAGTTCAGTTTCATCGACGCAAAGCAATTCACCGCCGGCTCTTTCAGATATTCGTAAACGTCCGCCGCGTCGCTTTCGACGAACGGACGGAGTATAAGTCTTTCGGTTTCTATGATCATATCATTTACCTCTGCAAACCGGAATTTGTTAATCAAAAACTTCCCTTATCGAATCATCATAGTTTTCTGTGATCAGGGTAATCTGTTCTCCATTAGATC
>JAGAEK010000017.1 GCA_017828835.1 Oscillospiraceae bacterium
AAACCGTTTTCCGAAATAATCATTCAAATTCAGGGAGATCAATACCGCTGGTGTGCCTTGAAGCATATTAATCGCAAAGCGACCGAGGAAGATAAAAGCGAACTATTTGATTATTTCAAATCGAAGGATTGGTTTGTCGAATATATTAAAGGCGACAAAGTAATCAAGCATAACAAAAAAGAGTATAAAACTTCATTGAGAAATAGTTTTTGCGCGTATTCGGCTCCGTCGGATGATCCGAATGATATGTATTACTGTATGGTTTATCAGTATTACACACTTCAAGGAACAAACGATTATAGGTTTGATGATTTAATACAAAAGATATTAACCGATCTTGACAAAGCTTATTGTATATGTTTGGAGACTAATGCAATATCGCAGTAAACAATCCGGCGGGTTTATCCCGCCGATTTTGTTTGTGTTCTTTTTTCTTGACACACCGTCCCGAATTTGGTACAATAAATATACTATCAATCTTCGGGAGAAAAACGATGTATATTGCCGAATCAAAGAAACTGGCGCTGTTAAGGATATATCAGATTTTGCGCGAAAACAGCGACTGCGACCATCCTATGACGCAGGAGGAGATCGCCGAAAAGCTGTCGGGCATATACGGCATCGAGATAGAGCGCAAAGCTATAGGGCGGAATATCAGTCTTCTGAAAGAAGCGGGCTTTGAGATCGAATCGAACAAGCACGGGAGCTATCTCGCCGTGCGGACGTTCGACGATTCCGAACTGAGAATGCTCATCGACGGAGTTCTGTCGAGCAAGCATATAACGGCAAAGCACTCGGCGGATCTTATCGAACGCCTCTGCGGTCTTTCAAACAAATATTTCCGCTCGCACGTCAAGTACGTCCATTCGGTCAACGACTGGAGCAAAACCGACAATCAGGCGTTGTTTCTGAATATCGAGCTTATCTCCGAAGCGATCGAAAAGCACGTTCAGATTCAGTATGAGTATAACAAATACGGCGTAGACAAAAAGCTGCACAAATCGTCGTTCGCGAGAGTATCGCCGTATCAGCTCATACTGCACAATCAGCGGTATTATCTCATGGCGTATAACGAATACTGGGCGCATATGGTCTTTCACCGGCTCGACCGGATGACGAAAATGGCAATCACCGAAAAGAAGGTCTTTCCGCTGAAATCGGTAAAAGGCTTTGAGAACGGGATGGATTTCAAAAAGATCTCTTCCGCCATGCCGTATATGTTTACCGAAAACTTCGACGAGATCGAGTTTCTTGCAGACGCCGGGATCGTCGATCAGATATACGACTGGTTCGGAAACGGCGCCGACATGACGGATACCGGGGACGGCAAGGTCCGCGTAAAAGTATACGCAAGCACCGCCGCGGTCGAATACTGGGCGATGCAGTATCTCAATTTCGTCGAGGTAACGTCGCCGGCCTCGTTGCGGGAAAAGCTCCGCGAGAACGTCAGCAACGCGGCGGAAAAGTATAATAAGTAACCCCGTTCATTTTTTTATCAAATCGGCTCCGAGGCGTGAAGACCCGGAGCCGATTTTTGGTTCGCCTGCACTCGTCGGCTATTTCTGCCTGTCCTGAAAAGGCAAGTTTTCATTGTCGTTTGTCTTGTCGTTCAAATAGCAGATCTCTTCCCGTATTATCTGGACGTTTTTGAGGAAATTCAAAATCAGCATATTTAACACCAGCTCCAGAAAAGCGGACATAGCGCAGCCGAAGAATATGTAGACTCTGAAATCTCCGGCTTTTGAATTGAACAGCGTGAGAAATCCGAACAACACGATCACGCAGAACAGAATGATGACCAGGATCTTATAGATCTTGATCCACACGGGCGAAGTTTCGTCGAACAGTTTTTTTGTGTTTTTCATAGATATATATCCTTTCTAATTAAAAAAATTACTACTCAAACCGGTTGGTTTTTCAAATGAAGCCGCCTTTCAGCTTCACCGTCTTTTTTACGCACTCGTATTTCAACCTTTTCGATTCATCCGACATTTTTTCGAAATAATCACAGCCGGATTTCAGATAATTCTTAAGATCTTTCTTCGTCTGCGAGTGTAAAAAGGTCAGATAAAAGCCAAGGCGTATCGCATACAGCTTTCCGTCGCTAACGCACCACCCGTCCTTAACCGAAAAGATAGTTCGGTGTTTTCCGTCGGCAAAAATCAATTCGTTTTCGCCGTAAAGTCCGAGACACACTATTGTCGAGTTTTCGATTGTCGGCATCCGCTTATAGTCGGAAAAGCTGACGCCTCGAAACTGAACGCCGGTATCTATCTGAGGTTTTGCCTTACACGCCTCCCGGATTTTTTCTCTTTCCGGGTCCCTTTTCCCTGTGTATTCTTCTGAGAACCTGATATACTGTGAATAAAACGCCTTTACAAGATCGCTGCGCGAGGGCAAGCGACTGACCGCTTTTGCGAAATCATGCAGTTCCTTTGACAGCGGGAAAAGAGTATTTTTGATATTTGTGCTCCTGCACAAGCGCTTATAACTTCCGTAGGTTATGGTTTCTGTGAACTTTTCGGCTTTTCCGCTTTCCATACCGAGAGCGAGCAGATAATCGCAAACGTCTTCGGAATAATAAAGCGGCAGATCATGCTCTTCTCTCATCCTTCGGGGAACACAGCCGATAGTTTCCGACAACGCGAATTGTCGGTATGCTTCTTTTGAGTCCGCACAGCGTTTGATTGATCTTAACTTATTCACCGTCTTATCGCGCACGTCGTATTCAAATTTGTTAAAGAACCCGACCATATGCGTCTCATTGTAAAACTCCGATTCGTCGCAATTATTGCGCAGCCATTCAATAAATGATATCAGTTCATTGTAATGAAGATTTATTGTTTCAAAATCCGTCACGCTTTTGTCACAACCTTTTTTCGCTTTTTGCCGGAGCTGATGCTGCGATAATATAGTATCACAATCAAAATGTCCCGAGGTTGACGCATTTTGCCTGTGATATAATGCTACACACGCGCATAAATCATATGCAAATAAAATAGTTGATTTTTGTAGAATTGTAATGTATAATGGAAGAAAAAAAGGAGGAATGAACAAATGGATAATAAACAAATGGAAGAAAAAAGATTTATAAACGCTATTGATTTTCTGATTTTCTCGTATTGGGGCTTTTCTATCGGCGAAAAAACCAAGGATGAAACAGACACGGTAATTAAAAAAATAGTATCCAAAGCATATAATGACGCTGCTGGACAAAGAGCTTTTAACGCCTTGATCGGAAGAGAAGAAGGAGAATTAAGAAAGAAGGCCGATAAAGCTAAAAAGGCTGCAATCGATAGCGTTTCTAATGGATTAAAAAAAATAAATATTGAAAATATTGATTTAAAAAGCAAATATAAAGATTGGCATAAAGATTTGTGCAATAAGGTTTGCGAATTATTTGAAAATAATGGCGTAAAAAGGAATGATGAGCTACTTTGGTCATACGGCAATTCGCAAAAAATAGTTAATATGTCCGTGAAATACATAGTAACTCTAACTATTATTTTGAAAAATCTTAAAATTGAACACGAAATAATAACCAAGATTGGTGATAAGTTCCTTGATATAATTGACCAATTGGACATCCCGGTCGAT
>JAGAEK010000165.1 GCA_017828835.1 Oscillospiraceae bacterium
GTGAGTCTTCCGAGATCAGTGAGTCTTCCGAGATCAGTGAGTCTTCCGAGATCAGTGAGTCTTCCGAGATCAGTGAGTCTTCCGAGATCAGTGAGACTTCCGAGATCAGTGAGACTTCCGAGATCAGTGAGACTTCAGAGATCAGTGAGACTTCCGAGATCAGTGAGACTTCAGAGATCAGTGAGGCTTCCGAGATCAGTGAGACTTCAGAGATCAGCAAGATTTCCGAATCGAGTGCGTCTGAGGAAAGCAAGCCCGTTCAACCAAAATCCGTTACCTTGAGCAAATCCTCCGTTTCATTGACTGTCGGTGAAACCGAGACCGTATCGGCGACAGTTTCTCCTTCAGACGCTGCTGACAAATCGCTGACGTGGACTACGTCAAACTCTAAAGTCGCCACCGTCTCAAACGGAAAAATAACCGCCGTTTCAGCCGGAAGCGCAACTATAACCGTATCGACAGTAAACGGCAAAAAAGCTTCCGTTAACGTTACCGTAAAAGCGAAATCCATTGAGCCGGCCTCTGTAACGACGAGTATCTCCTCTGTCAAACTCACCGTAAAAGGCAGCTATCCGATATTCGCGGAAGTATCTCCGAAAAACGCTGAAGACACTTCGGTGGTCTGGTCGACTTCGGATAATAAAGTCGCTTACGTTTCAAACGGAAAAATCGTTGCCAAAAGCGTCGGTTCCGCTGTAATCACCGCGACCGCCTCAAACGGTCTGACTTCTTCCGTGTCCGTTACGGTCATCCCGAAACCGACGGTATCCGAATACGGATATTATTATTCCACCCTTTCCAAAGACGTAGATCGCGAAATTTATCAGGCTATTTATAATTGCTTGAAAAATTGCGAGCCCGAAATCAAGGAAGGCAGCTTTTTCGGAAGAAGTGATATAGATTTCAGCTATATCTTCAGAATATATGAATTTGTCTCGCTCGATAACAGCGAACTATTCCATACCAACAAAGTTACCGGATTGTTGCGTGACGGTCTGTTGTCCGAGATAAAATTCGAATATTTGATCGAACCCTCCGAATATCAGCAAATGGTTTCTCAAATAGATGCGAAAATAGCTTCGGTGATCGAGGAAGCCAACAATATCGACGACGAATATGAAAGAGCTCTTTTGATTTATAATTATATCAAGGAAAACGTTTCTTACGTCAACTACGACAACAACAGCTATAATATCTACGGCGCGCTGATCAACGGAAAAAGCGTCTGCGAAGGATATTCCGAGGCGTTGACGTATATGTTCAAAAAAGCAGGTATTCCCGCTCTTACCGTTACCGGAAAGGTTCAGGTAAACCACAGCTGGAATATGGCTGAAATCAACGGATCATGGTATTACCTCGATCTCACGTTCGACGATTCTACGCAAACACAAAATCCCGACGGCGTATACCTGAACTATTTCTGTCATGATCTCGCCGCAATTTCAGTCGATCATAAGGTCATAAATTATCTTGACATCCTCCCGAACGCATCGGAAACACAGGATAACTTCTTCTTCAGAAATCGCCTTATCGCTAATTCCTGCGACGAAACAGAGCTTGCAAGAATTGCACTGACTTCCTATAACCTTTTCGGCCACGTCGTGCTGCAGCTTAAATCTGACGAAGATTTCAATACGATCTTGAACAATCAAAATCTCTACAAGATCGCTAAAAGCGTGAAAAGCAAGGTTCCCACTTTCTCATATGTTTACAACGAGGCAACTAACTCGATCGAACTATTTTTCTAAAATATAAACATAATAAAGGCCGGCGGCAGAATCTTCTGCCGCCGGTTTTGTTTTTACTTTTTCATTTCAATAAAGATCCGTTCAGATCATTTCTTCGGGTCGTACCAGACGGTCGAATTCCTCCGCCGTCAGAAATCCCAACTCCACACACGCCTCCCGAAGCGAGATATTGTTCGTAAATGCACGTTTTGCAACGGCCGCCGCCTTCTCGTAACCTATATAAGGATTCAAAGCAGTTACAATCATCAGAGAGTTATGCAGGTTCTGACGCATTTTTTCTCTGTCCGGCTTTATTCCCGCGGCACATCTGTCAGTAAACGCTTCGATCGATTCGCTGAGCAGCCTTACTGACTGCAAAAAGTTATAGGCGATCACCGGCAGAAATACGTTCAACTCGAAATTTCCCTGAGAAGCGGCAATCCCGATGGCCGCATCGTTACCCATTACCTGTACCGCTACCATGGTAACCTGCTCGCACTGTGTGGGATTGACCTTGCCCGGCATTATGGAACTCCCGGGCTCGTTTGCGGGTATCGTTATCTCCCCCAGACCGCAGCGAGGTCCGCTCGCCATCCATCTGACGTCGTTCGCGATCTTCATCATATCCGCCGCAAGCGCCTTTACCGCTCCGTGGGCGAAAACTATCTCGTCTTTGCTCGTCAACGCATGAAATTTGTTCTTTGCCGTGCAAAAAGGTTTGCCCGTTATATCGGCAACTTCTGCCGCTGCCTTCTCCGCAAAACCTTCCGGCGCGTTCAATCCCGTACCGACGGCGGTTCCGCCCAAAGCAAGCTCATAAAGCGGCTCAAGCGAACGCCTTAGCATTTCACTGTCCCGCTCAACGGAACTGCGCCATCCGCTGATCTCCTGCGAAAACGCAACGGGTACCGCATCCTGCAAATGAGTGCGCCCGCTCTTAACTACTCCGTCATTCTTTTTCTCTAACTCCCGAAGCGCTTTTATAAACCGCTCCGCCGCAGGAATAAGCTTGTTCTCAATCGAAAGTACCGCAGCGATATGCAGCGCTGACGGGAATGTATCGTTGGATGATTGAGACATATTTACGTCGTCATTCGGGTGACACGCTTTTTCTCCCAATAACTCGTTGGCACGCGCGGCAATGACCTCGTTTGCGTTCATATTCGACTGAGTACCGCTGCCGGTCTGCCATACTACAAGAGGAAAATGTTCTTTGAGCTCTCCGGATTCGACTTCTTTTGCGGCGCGAACAATAGCTTCCGCCTTTTTTTCCGTCATCTTTTCCGGAACCAAAACGTGGTTTGCCTTTGCCGCTGCGGCTTTCAAAATGCCGAATGCGTTTATTATCTCTTCCGGCATTGTCTCGATCCCTACGCCGATCGGAAAGTTTTCCCGACTCCTCTGAGTCTGCGCACCCCAATATTTATCGGCGGGTACGCTCACCTCGCCCATAGCGTCATGTTCAATACGGTATTTCATTGGAAACCTCCGTTTTATTTTGATTTTTTGCGAAATACGACCGCTAAAACCACACATACGGCAATCCCGATAACAAACGGTATCGCCAACAGAAACGCGGCTTCGGCAGGAAGACTGTAACCCAAATGCATACCGCCGCAAAGAATATCACGATAGTTATAAGCCACTACTCCGCACATGACGTCAGACAAAACAACAGCGATCGCAATAAACAAATAACTCAACTTTTTCATTTTATCACTATCCTTAAATATGCTTTTTACTGCTCGGACTCCGCCGTATTTTCTTCTGCCGCTTTATTTTCGGCTCTTGCAATAGCTTCCCTTTTCTTTACGTTATATCTTATCAGATATATTATCCATCTGATCAAATCAAGCACATAAAATACGTATGAGATCAGTATCGCTAAAGAAAAGGCCTTTATATACAGTTCCTGCGAGAATTTTTCAACGAAAAAACCTACTCCGCCGATCACCGGATATAAAAACGGCGGTATAAACATAATAAAATACGTGAGCTTCGAAAATATGCAGGGCCCTACGCTGTCAAAAATATAAACAAACGCCGCAACTATTATCATTATGACCCATTTGACCAGCAGTTCCATCAAATCTTCGCCCAATCCTTTTCCCCACGGGAAAAGATCTACTCCTGCCGAAATTCTTTCTCTTAACGTATATGTTATAATGACAAGGGCAATAAATGCGACCGCAAACAATGAATAATATATGCCTCTCATTATCTGTGATCCGATGCTTCTTCCTTTATTTTCTCTTGACATTAGCTCCCATCCTTTCACTTGATGTCTTTTTATTTTATCAATTTTTTCATAAAAATTCAATGCCTTTTTATAAATATTTTATTTTCGCAAAAAATAAAACGGAGCAGCCTTTCAAAAAGACTGCTCCTCATCATTGTTGTCACAGCTGTTAAAGCTCTACTATCTCACCGTATACGGTCCCGGACGCGCCCGCCGCATTCGCTTCGTCTGTATCGATATGCATGGCAAGTCTGAAATTCGGACTTACTCTTATAACGACGTCCTCAAAAATAAGACTGCGTTCGCTCGTTTCGACTCTTACCGCAACTATATCCTTATCCTTTTTTCCAAACTCAGCGGCGTCTTCCGGCTGCATGTGTATATGTCTTTTCGCAGCGATCACGCCTTCTTTAAGCTCGACCTCTCCGCAGGGTCCGACAAGTTTGCAAGCTCCGCTTCCTTCTACGTTTCCGGATTCTCTTACAGGTGCCGCAACTCCGAGACTTCTTGCGTCTGTCAAAGATATCTCGACCTGCGTCGCTTTTCTCTCCGGTCCGAGTATCGACACTCCCGCGATCGTTTTCTTCGGTCCTACTATATCTACTCTTTCTTCAGTCGCAAACTGTCCCGGCTGAGAAAGATCCTTCTTTTTATGAAGCTGTGCGCCTTTTCCGAATAAAGTTTCGAGATCCTCTTTCGTTACGTGTACGTGACGGGCAGAAGTCTCAACGATAAATTTTTTCGACATTTTTTATTCCTCCGTTTTTGTTTTTTTATTCCAATGTTATATTCTAAACCACATTTATATTTTTTTCAAGTATTATAAAATTTATTTTTATGCAAAATCATTTAATTTATCTTGATTAACGGATTTATTTGTAGTATAATGATTTTACAAGATCATATATAACGACCGAGAGGAGCAATAATGATGAATGATCCAACCATTTCCTTCAGTATATACGAAGATAAAGAAACCGAAATCAAAAACACTTTGAATATCGTATACAACGCTTTGAAACAAAAAGGATATAATCCCATAAACCAACTCGTCGGATATATTCTTTCGGAAGATCCGACGTATATCACGACTTTTAACAACGCTCGCAGTTTGATCAGAAAAATCGACCGTGACGAACTGCTGCAGCTCCTTTTTAAAAAATATTTGGACGACTAAAAGCTTGATGCACCTGAATTCAATTCGGGTGCATTATTTTTTTGCTCTATTTTCGTATTTTTACTGTAAAACCGGCCGCCTTGTCGCTTTTTTAAAAACGCTGTTGTTGACAAAATAAGACTTATTAAATATAATATTTACAAAATAACAGTGTTGTGTTCTTTGAAAAACCGTTTTTCGGCCGAACACAGAAAGGAAATTATATGGAATTTGTGCTTTCGATTTTGCCGTACGTTGCGCCTGTATTGTTAGGTTTCTTCGCTTTGATCGGGCTTATCGCCGGTTTGATCCGAGGATGTTGGTCCAGCGTGTTGGTTTTTATCAAAAACGTGATCGCCGTTGTCGTTGCGATTTTCGTTTCCCCTATCTTAATTTCGGTATTGTCTTCCGCGCTGAAGAAACTTCTTATGCCTGTAATCAATTTTTCGGGATTTATGAATGACATTCCGAAAACCACGGCGGCTCTGGAAGCTTTGTTCAACGCTTTATTTTCCGTTCTTATCTTCACTTTGGTCTTTTTGTTGGCCTTGTTTATTTTGTCTCTGATCTTTATCGCTTTCATAAAACCTATCAGAAAATTAGAGCAAAATACTTTGAAAAAGAAAGCTGTTTCCCGTCTGTTGGGCGGCGTTTTGGGTATATTGACCGGCGCTTTGGTTTGTATCGCGATATCCATGCCGGTATTCGGATTGTCTCACACCTGCCGTGACGTATTGGTTTCCGTTAACTCATGGGGCGAAAAAACTCCTGAGATCGTCGAACAAAATAACGATAAAATCAGCGACGGCTCCAACGTCTTTTCCGCTTTGCTCGACAACACGGCTGCCGATATAATGTGGAAATACGGTCAGAAAACAATATATAATATGACCGCCTCGATCAAAACCGAAAACGGTAAAACAAATCTGGACGCCGAGGTCCAAAAATCGGTTCGTCTCGTTCAAAAATGTCTGTCTCTGTTTGACCGTCCTATCACCGAATTCGGAGATACCGAAATCCAGAACTTAAAAGATTTTATCTTAAATTTCGACTATAAAAAAGACGTATTCTTACCGGAAGTGGTCTCCGGTCTGCTGAACGATATTTCAGATAAATGGTTAAACCGCGAATCTTTCTTCGGATTGAAACCCTTCGGCCTCGACGAGGATTCTACCCGTCAGCTCTTCGTCGATATTTACACGATTTTTTCCAAAACGACGCCCAAAAATCTGTTCGGCGAATTGCAAACAATTACTGACATTTTTGAAATATTGCAGAAAAATCAGCTCCTCGCTATCTCAAACAATATGGACGCTCTCTTTGAAACCGCCTACAAAAACGGTGTTCTGGACGAAATCAAAAATAAAGTATCCGCTAATCCGGATACCTCCGTCTTGA